>NZ_JBFRNU010000027.1:0-80306 GCF_041471145.1 Vibrio sp. 10N.261.54.A5
ACCAACACCAACACCAACAAGTCAGTTGACGACATTGATAGTGGAATGTACGCGCTAAATGGCGCTTTGATTGGTTTATTTATCGGTAACTTTTTTGGTGTGACACCATTATTGGCTTTAGTGACTGCGTTAGGTGCATTACTCACGGTGCCGATTGCCCACATCGTATTCAGTTTTGAGAAATATCGCGGTTACACTAGCGCCTTTATCCTCACCACTTGGCTGATTTATATTATCCAATCAACCTTTGAGCTGTCAGCGTTTTCTGCACCTGATTCCGCACTGATGCCACTCATCAGTATTGAGGCTAACTCGTGGTTCAACCTGCCGACAGTGGTGATCCCGTTGTTAAAAGGGATAAGCCAAGTCAGCTTCATCGAAAATGCGTTGTCGGGGCTCGTTATCTTAGTCGCCATCGCACTCAACAATATCAAGCATGCCATTTGGGTTATGCTCGCAGTAATAATTAGCACCGTATTTAGCGGGTTGATTGGCGCTTCTAACGAACTGGTAGCCCAAGGTCTTTACGGGTACAACGCCATTCTTGCCACTTTAGCACTTGTGCCCTATCCGCGAATCCGTTGGCCGTTAATCCTATTAGGCATGCTGTTAAGCTGTCTCATCACACTTGGTTTTCATGAACTGTCACTGTTACCACTCACCGCCCCTTTCATTTTGAGTACTTGGGGGATGGTTTACTTGTCCAGCCTGATCCATAAACGAACCATAAGTTAGCTCTGAATAGTTACAGGCCAGTTTTTAGGCGCTCAACATATTGCTTGGGTGTCAAACCTCGATGTTTCTTAAACATCCGATTAAAGCTCGCGACATTGGTATAGCCGAGCCTCGTCGCGACTTTATCTATTGGCACTGAATACATCAACAACTCCACCGCCACATTACTTAACGCATAGCCCATAATGGTAGAAAAGTTGATGCCTAAGTTATGCAATCGACGTTGAAATTGCTGTTCAGATAACCCAAGCAAACTCGACACTTTATGCAGTGTTGGCAGGCCGAAATGGCGACTGTAATTGATCATCTCATAGGTCACCTTATGCTCATCCGCGGCATCAGGCATGTTGAGGTAATTATCTAAGTCATGAAAGTTCATTGCCAAGCTCATCTTGCCGCTAGAAGGGGCTTGATTGCTCGATAACCTCGACTGGCTTGGTATCCAGATTTCAGTTCGTGGCTGGCCCCACTGAATATTGCACCCAAAATACTCTTGATAGAGTTGAGTGTTCTCGCGATAACCTGCGATAGAGACGGCTGCGGGAGTAAAGTCGTCTCCCAAGTAACGCCTTAATATCTTCATCATAAAGATGGCAACTCGAATTGAGTCATGAACTTTACCCACCTCACTATAAGCAGGATTGTCGTAGCACCATTTGATGAAATTACCGACTTGAGCGCCATATAGAAAAGCCCCGGACTGCAAACAGTGCAACCCGATGTTAACTCGGCGTATAGACGACGCCAGATCGTGCCCCGAGAAAAACCAGTTAGAGAGAGGACCTAGCCTTTCAATATCCACTCTATCAGCCAGCTTCAAGATAATATCGGAATCACCGGTTTGTTGTTCAAGTAAGCCATACCATTTGTCCACTTCACTTACGGGGATAAGGTTCATCGGGTTATTAAACACCGATTTAGGAATACCTAATTGCTCAGTATTCACAGCCTTATTAGTCGTTGCGTATTGGTAAATACCCAAAATACCCAATGCTCTTAAGAAGTTACAATTGTTCATTAGCCACCATACTTAGAAGTCACTATTACAGATCAAATCATAATGACATCATTATTAAAGTAATTGGTAAATTATCAACTTCTAAATCTGATATCAATAACACTCGGTGCTCAATTTAACCTAGGGTATATCAATGAGTTTAGTTAGTGTCCCATTTGTCGGAACCGGCGCAGATACCGCACTACACGTAGTTGCAGGCGTAGTGTTAGTCGCAACCATCGCTGCTGCATGTTACGGCTTCTGGCGTGTGCATGAATTACCAATCAACAAGGCTCACAGTAAAGAGCATCAACAACTCGGTTTGATCACCGCATTAACATGGATTGGTTTTGTATGGCACTGGGTATGGGTACTAGCAGTAATTTTGGCCTTCGTTGATATGGAAAAAGCCATCATCAATCTAAGAGACACATGGAAGTCACCGACCACAACCAAGGAGCAAACAACTTCCGACAAGCAAGATGAGGAGAGCCAAACATGTTAGAAGGCTTGGCAATTTGGGCACTGTTCATTTACTTACTCAGACTTGTTGGTATGCCTTGGAACAAAGGCACCAAGGCGTTTGCGTACCTAGGGGGTACATCTTGGTTGCTGTTTGTATGGGTTGGCCTACTCAATTTTACTCCGATGGATCTATCGGGAGGCTCAGTGGTTCAGTCTCCACATATTCAGCTGCGTCCCGATTCAACTAATGTGTCGGGAAAAACTTCCAAAGTCCACATCGACCCAAACCAGGATGTGACTGAAGGACAGCTAATTTACGAAATTGATGACACTAAATATGTCATCGCAAGAGACAAAGCCAGCGTTCAACTTGAATCTGCAGAGGTCGCTTTAGACACAGCTCGTCAAGAAGTGAGCATTGCAAAAGTCAGCTATCAATCGGCGCTTGAAGACATCAAAGCTTCAGTCGCACAAATAGATTCGGCTAAAACAGACTTAGTACTGCAGTCAAAGACGCTTGATCGTTACCAGAAGCAAAACAAAGTGGTAGAACATACGATCACTGAAACTGACATCGACCAACAAACAGCAAAGGTAGACTTAGCGACGTATAACGTTACGACATTGGAATCTCAGCTTAGCAAGAAAGAAGTCGATGCCGAGAATGCGAAGTTGAACATCCACAAAGCTGAAACCAATGTGAGCAAGAAGCAAACTGAGGTCGATTCAGCAAAGGCAACACTGGCACAAGCACAATGGGACTTGAACAGCACCAAAGTCACGGCACCGACTGACGGCTTTGTAACGAACTTTATTCTTCGTGAAGGTCAGCGTGTTTCAATGATGCCTCGTATCCAGATGTATACCGAAGAGAAGTACGTGCTGATGCGAGTTAACCACCAAGCGATTCGTAATATTAAGGTCGGTCAACCTGCGGAATTTGCGACAGCGGTATACCCAGGAAAAGTGTTCTCTGCAACCGTAGAAGGCATTGTAGAAGCCACTGGTGAAGCGCAAGCAAGTTTGCTGGGTATCGATGAGCAGGTTCGTGTTACCACAGGCAAAAACCTTCAGAACAAGCACCACTTTGTTCGTTTAAAAATTGATGAGGCAGAGGGTTACGATATTCCTGTTGGCTCTGTCGGATTAGCTTGGGTAAGCGGTGAGAAGCCTATCAGCTTTATGGCGTTCCTAGACGTAATACGCGGGATCATCATTAGAATGAAGTCTCAACTGTACTTCTTCTACTCCATCTAATACTTCCTATTGGTGAAACAATACCCAAGCCCGTGCGCTCTTAGATCGCACGGGCTTTTTGTTTATTTCACCATTCGTCGCCAGAAAGAACACAAACCCGAAAAACGAATAAACACTCTAAAGTTGCAAATCGCAATTGCATTTTGCAATTGGGTATTTCAAAAACGCAAATTAAACGCTCAAATACGCACCGGATTGCTATAAAACTGCCGTTTTACGTGGTTTTAAAAGTTGGCACACTAACTGCAATGTATATATTGACCCTTCTTAAGCCGAGGGTCACCTAGCCAACTGACGTTGTTAGTGAACCTATTCTTGTTCACAAAATATATAGGCCAATTGCGATTATTGCGATTGGCTATTTTTTTGCCTGCAGTTTGGCCAACCGCCCTCTTTTTCGATACAGACACCCATTCAGACGTATAATAATAAGCATTCATAGCCAACCAAGAACAGCAGATAACCAACGCATTATAGAAAACGTTTTCTATTTGTTTTTTTTAAATAAAGACAGAAAATAACCCTATGTTTTACAAGATAATTACTGCAATAACTGGTTTTTATGGGCAATTATTGACAAAATTAGCATTGACTATGTGATTTATATCACCATAATGCGCAAGTTTGCCTGCAATACGGCGACCGTTAATTTTAATTTTGATCATTTGCGGAGGTAAAAAATGGCTGCTGATAATAACTACAGTCTAGGGCCGGTTCCTACATCGGCTAGGAAAGGAGTCGCTTCACTCACCATGGTAATGCTTGGACTCACTTTCTTCTCTGCAAGTATGTGGACAGGTGGTTCACTCGGGACAGGTCTTTCATTCAACGATTTCTTCCTCGCCGTTCTCATCGGTAACCTAATCCTCGGTATTTACACTTCTTTTCTTGGCTACATCGGCTCATCTACTGGCCTCTCTACCCACCTTCTTGCTCGTTTCTCTTTCGGTACTAAAGGCTCATGGCTTCCTTCTGCTTTACTTGGTGGTACACAAGTCGGTTGGTTTGGTGTGGGTGTTGCGATGTTTGCTATTCCAGTACAAAAAGCAACGGGCATTGATACCAACACCTTGATTATCGTATCTGGCTTGTTGATGACGGGTACAGTGTACTTCGGCATTAAAGCGCTAATGGTGCTTTCAGCGATTGCAGTGCCTGCGATTGCGATTCTGGGTGGTTACTCAGTACTGACTGCGGTAGACAGTGTTGGTGGACTAGAGCAATTGCAACTTATTAAACCAGAGACGCCAATGGACTTTTCAATGGCTCTTGCAATGGTTGTAGGTTCGTTCGTAAGTGCGGGTACGTTAACGGCCGATTTCGTTCGCTTTGGTAAAAAGCCAGCAAGCGCAGTATTAATTACTATGGTTGCGTTCTTCATCGGTAACTCGCTGATGTTTATCTTCGGCGCAGCAGGAGCAGCAGCAACCGGTCAGGCTGATATTTCAGATGTGATGATCGCGCAAGGTCTGCTGCTTCCAGCCATCATCGTGCTTGGCTTGAATATCTGGACAACCAATGAAAATGCACTTTATGCATCCGGTTTGGGTTTATCTAACATCACTGGTCGCTCAAGTACTACAATGTCTATCATTAACGGCATTATCGGTACGATTTTCGCACTTTGGTTATACAACAACTTCGTTGGTTGGTTAACCTTCCTTTCGCTGGCGATTCCACCAATTGGTGGCGTAATCATCGCCGACTTCTTCGCGAACCGTAAACGTTACAAAGATTTTGCAAATGCAGAGTTCCAAACCGTTAACTGGGCTGGCATTATCGCGGTAGCAACAGGCGTAGCCGCTGGTCACTTCCTACCTGGCGTTGTTCCTTTGAACGCAGTGTTAGGTGGTGCAATCAGTTACCTCGTGCTTAATCCTCTATTGAACAAAAAAGCTCTGAAATCTCAGGCCGCTTAAGGACACACTATGACAACCTTATTAATCAAGAACGCGAAACTTCAAGACCAAGAAGGCTTGAAACAGATTCTGATTGAAAATGGTCAATTTTCTCGCATTCTCGATAATGGCGCGCAAATCAATCATCAAGGCGACATCCTTGATGCTGAAGGTGGCATTGCAGTTACTCCTTTCTGTGAACCGCACATCCACCTAGATACTACTCAGACTGCTGGTGAGCCTAACTGGAACATCTCTGGCACTTTGTTTGAAGGTATTGAGCGTTGGGCTGAGCGCAAAGAACTGCTATCAATCGAAGACGTAAAGTCTCGTGCCAAGCAAACACTGAAATGGCAGATAGCTAACGGTGTTCAACACGTTCGTACACACGTTGATGTGTCTGACCCAACACTCGTTGCGTTAAGAGCGATGGTTGAAGTTCGTGAAGAGATGAAAGAGTGGGTCGACATCCAGATCGTTGCATTCCCTCAAGAAGGTATTCTTTCATACCCTAACGGCAAAGAGTTGCTTGAAGAAGCAGTGAAGATCGGCGCTGACGTTATCGGTGCTATCCCTCACTTCGAATTCACTCGTGAATACGGGGTTGAATCTTTGCATTATGTGTTCGAGCTTGCACGCAAGTACGACTGTCTGATCGACGTTCACTGTGATGAAATCGACGACGAACAGTCTCGCTTTGTGGAAACATTAGCAGCCCTTGCTCATAAGTTTGAAATGGGCGAGAAAGTAACTGCTAGCCACACCACTGCAATGGGTTCGTACAACAGTGCTTACACATCTCGCCTGTTCCGTCTATTGAAGATGTCAGGTATCAACTTCGTGGCAAACCCGCTAGTGAACATTCACTTACAGGGCCGTTTCGACGATTACCCGAAACGCCGCGGTGTAACGCGCGTTAAAGAGATGCTAGCAGCAGACATCAACGTTTGTTTTGGCCACGATGATGTGTTTGACCCATGGTACCCACTGGGCACAGCGAACATGCTTCAAGTTCTGCACATGGGACTGCATGTAACACAGGTTATGGGCTACGACCAAATCAACAACTCACTTGATTTGATCAGCAAGAACTCTGCTCGCACATTGAACATTCAAGACAACTTCGGTATCGAAGAAGGTAAGCCAGGTAGCTTGCTGATTCTTCCTGCTGACAATGGCTTTGATGCAGTACGCCGCCAAGTACCAGTGCAGTACTCAATACGCCACGGTAAGGTGATTGCAGAGACTCAACCAGCGAAAACAAAAATAAATTTAGATCAAACTGAAGATATCAACTTTAAGCGTTAATATCGTCTATACTAATGATCAAAAGGAAGCTGAGATGCTTCCTTTTGTTGTGTTGGACGAAGCGACAAAACTATCACTAAATCAGTGTAAATCTTGTACATTCGCACGGTATGACAAAAAAAGCACAAATTTCTTAAGCAATGCGTGTACATCTCAAAAGACTGTGTTAACATGCTCTCGCTCTGTTAGCCGGAGTTATTTAAGTTAGATGAATAGTAAAAAATTGACATGTAAAATCGTTACCCGTTTTTGTAAGTAGTTTTTCCTTATTTCTTAGCAATATTAAATAATTCAATTATCAGCGCATTGCATTAAATGCAATCAACAACTTAGAAAATTTATGAATAAGGGACAAATTATGTCTAACACAAATACTGGCACTGTAAAATGGTTTAACGAAGAGAAAGGTTTCGGTTTCATTTCTCAAGACAACGGCGGCGCTGACGTATTCGTACACTTCCGTGCAATCGTTTCTGAAGGCTTCAAAACTCTGAAAGAAGGCCAAAAGGTTTCTTTCGAAGTTGAAAATGGTCAAAAAGGCCTACAAGCAGCAAACGTTGTTGCTCAATAATTAGCTCTTATAGCTAAAAAGAATTTTAAAGCGCTGATTTTTATCGGCGCTTTTTTATGCCTGCTTATAAACATTTCCCCTCTCGATACAGGCTTTCCCCCGTAAACTCTGAACAAATGCAAATCACCAGCCAAGCGTCCTCAACCTAGACTTTCTCAATTAAAGCTCAACGATCAATTTACGTCACTTTTTGTATGCACTTCCCTAGACAACACTTAATTCTCAGTAATCTTTTGATACTAACTCACGCTACGCCGAAAGTTTGATAAGCCCAAATATGGTTAAAGAACAATCCATTAGATTACGCCTATGAATACGCAATCGATATTCATAATAAAAATGAGTTATTTATCCAACCCTCATCCACTAATCATATAATTTTTAAAGCAAAGACCTTCGAAATCCGCTAACCTTGTTCGCAAGTGGCTTAGTTGTTTTGGTATCTGCAGTAAAAATAATGAACAAAGACGAATTTCAGAAATCCACCGCAAATCTAAAAAAAGCGGTGCCTCTTATGATGAAGAACAGGGTGTCAACGACACCTGCAAATTACGCACTTTGGTACACCTATGTCGATAACGCTATTCCCCAGCTGACTCAAGACATGGATGGTGTTTTAGAACACTACGGTATTTGTCCTCCTGCCGTTGGTGAGCAGCTATACAACAATTATGTTGCCAGCAAATCCGAAACCAATATCAATGACCTTCGCGCTAATTTGGAACTGTTAGTTTCTGAAGTTTCCAATTCAATGAATGACACCCTGACCGACACCTCCGCTTTTTCTGACATGATCGATAAAAGCTTCGAGGACTTGGCTCGTGTTGATAATGAAAGCCTATCTATTGATGAAGTCATGTCCTTAGTTCGACAGCTGGTGTCTGAATCCCGTCATATTCGTCACTCTACTCAGTTTTTAAACTCTCAGCTAAACTCTGCAACCTCAGAGATCACCAAGCTAAAAACCCAGTTAGTAGAAGTTCAGAAAGATGCGCTTTTCGATAGTACAACCACACTCTATAACCGTCGCTCTTTCGACCGTGACATAGAAACCCTGTGTGAAGCACAACAATCTTTGTGTCTGATTCTTCTCGATATCGACCACTTTAAAAATTTCAACGACACCTATGGCCACTTGTTTGGCGATATGGTGCTTAAAGCGATCGCTCGCAAGCTGAAGTTAAGTTGCCGTGAAGGTATTTCTGCCTATCGATTTGGTGGTGAAGAGTTCGCGCTGATTGTGCCTAACAAGTCTTTGCGTATTGCTCGTCAACTCGCTGATACCAATCGTCGCTCTCTAGAAAAGCTGTCGATTAAAGATCGCCGCAGTGGTCAACAAGTCGGCAGTATCACTGCATCGTTTGGTGTCGCTGAACTTGAACCCGGCAAATCAGCTCAATCGCTGATTGAACGTGCTGATAAGCTACTTTATGAAGCGAAATCACTTGGCCGTAACCGAGTCATGCCTTTGTAAAACACACCAACAATGCTCTTATCGACATATTAGTCGGCTCGTATTGAGACTAGAAAGCCCCAAAGACATTATCTTCGGGGCTTTTTCTTTAGTTGTATAAATTACTTTAGCTAACTAGGATTCACCGTTAGATCTGGAAGCAATAATTCAAGCAGTAGTCTTCACCACTCTTTGCTCTGAACTCTTTATCTTCACTGCATGCCTTTGGTTTACCCTTTGCGTCACCTTGAATCAAACTGATCCAGTGGCGCATCGCTGCAATGGTCTCTTCACGCATTGTGGTTGTTGCTTCCATTGGTGATTGGCCAAACGTGGTGCATGATTCCAACTGAATATCATCAATTTCTATTAGCTCAATACAACCTGTCCCTTTGTGGCAACCAAACATCACCTCTAGGTGGCTGCCACTGCCATCTCGAAACAAGATAGAGTCTGGGTCGTTCTTCTCACCCATGTACGCTACAAACTGCTTAGGGTGCTTCAGACCGCTGTGCTGACCGTCTTTAAAGTAAGCCATAATATGGCGGTAATCGACTACGTAGCTGGTTACGTCTTGATGTGAACCATTCTCTAGTGGGAATAGTCGATCAAGCAGCTGCTTTGCTTTCACTTGCTTTTCAGTTTGCTGATTAGCATTGATTGTCTCCACAGCAAAGACAGCTTCAGCGATAAATGGCTTTGATTGTTTTTGGATTTCTGTTTTATCGAATGTAAGCATATTCATAGTCTTTCCCTCTTGACCAGTCCGGTGATAACCACCGATTTCTACAGCAAAAATGTGTCCTAGAGCAATTATTCCAAACTAACGTTTAATTTATTTGTCATTTTGTGAATTGCTTAGTTTGTAGATTAGCGCTTTTTACATACAATTTCACAACAAAAATTTTACAATGTGAATTTTACAAATATGGCCTTGTCAAAAAGTTTAGTTCGTCAGTCACATTTCCTAGGTACGAAAATCCGAAATCTTAGGAAGCGTAACCATTTAACGATGGAAGACCTGTCTGCGCGTTGTATTAGAATCAACCCAGAATACGCCCCTTCCGTTTCTTACCTTTCAATGATTGAACGTGGAAAGCGGGTTCCGAGCATCGATATGCTGGAAGTGATTGCACAGGTCTTTCAGAAGAATCCGACGTGGTTCCTCGACGACGAATCTGAACAACAAGCCATTGCTCCTGATAAGGGGAATCGTGGTGGGATAAGTGGCATGGCGCTCGAGCCGAGCTTCCTATTCTCAAACGACATCCTGCAAATTGCGATTCCTGAGATGCTGTCACAAACGGGCATTTCAGGCCGCCAGTTTGCGCACCTCTTGATTCGAGCACACCAAGAGAGCAACCAGAACCACTTCCCTGACCTTGAGCGCGCTGCGGAAGAAGTAGGCTTAAAACGTCTTAACCTCAGCGTAGAAGACCTGATAGACATCGCTAGAAGCCTAGGAATCAACATCCGCTGGGTGACGCGCACGCCGCAAGACGTCGTCGATGAGCTCGGAATTAACGCTAAGCAGTTAGTGACCTCCTTCTTTGAGCCTCCCGGTACTATCTTCTTAAACGAGATTCTTAAAGAGTATCCAACTCGTCTGAAATACGACCTTTCGGTTTATATCGGTCATTGCATTCTGCACAGCAAAGAAGGCCTAAAGAGTGTGTTGTCGGTCGGTAACAACAACACGTGGGACGACAACCAGGTATCAAGCTCTTCACAGCTCAACTCCCAAGATATTCTTCAAGCATGGCGAGACTTTGAATCCAGCTTCTTTGCTGGCGCACTTCTGTGCCCGAAAGTCCCGTTTAGGCAGCTACTTGACCGCACTGGTTACGAAATCGACGTTCACAAAAGAGCAGGGGTTTCCCCCTCTGTTGCGATGCGTCGAATGACTGTAGTATCGCCCTACCCTCACTGGCACTACTTTGATGCTTATGGGCCGGGGAAACTCAAGGCGGTATATCGCGGGAACGGGATTCCGCTACCTTGGGGAAATATGAGAACGGTCGCTGACCCATGTCAACATTGGGCTGTGTTCCGTCGATTATCAGAACCTCGAGCGGGAAGCTCGGCTCAAATCTCCATTTTGAACGTGGGTGATGAGCCAAGAATCTACTGCTGTGAATCCATCAATATGACGGATCCTGCGGGTAACAATCGTGTGTTGTGTGCTGGTATAGATCTCAACCCTGCGATTGATGCTCAAGGCGGTAATTCAAGAGACATAGCAGAGCAGCTTAAAGCGTCATGCGTTAACAATGGTGGCTCTGTGGTAATTCCGCGTAACATCAAGAAAGATCTCACGACAATAGCCAAGATTCTAAATATAAATTGGATTGAACGTGGGATTGAGACAGAGGCGAGGCTTATATGCTCCAGAGGTGGAGAATGCCCACGCCAGCCAAGCTGTTACTCGAAGTGTGGTGGGTAAAAAAGTAATAACAAAAAATAGAACCTAAAATTCAGGCAAAAAAAAACCAATCACAATAAGGGTGATTGGTCATATATTTTGTGTGAACAAAAAAGGTTCACTAACAACGTCAGTTGGCTAGGTGACCCTCGGCTTAAGAAGGGTCACCATTACTAATGCAGCATGCGTGCCAACTTTTAAAACACGTATTTACTACGCATCTGGACACGTATTAGCCGTATATCCTTGTTTGTTTTGCAAACTGGAATTGCAAATTGCGAAATTCAACGAAAACGCTAGTGATTATGTTGTTATTAATAAATCATTAAAGATTCATTACCCTTCCCCAAAATGCCATATTTCCCTTAGATTCAATCACTTTAAACAGCAATAAACCTCCCCTAGCTTACTCAAGCTATACGGTTACTCAACATAAACAACACCCTAAACAACGCCCATAAAAAAACGCGAACATTGAGATTCAATATTCGCGCTTATTCGATTTCTATGACAGAAAGAACTTAACCCATGAGACGCCTTTTTATAAAGCGACTCATGTTCGTTGCTCTTTCAATATCTCAGAAAAGATTACTTCTGAGGAGCTGGCTTAGAACGGCTTCGAGACGGTTTGTTTGTCGAAGGTTTGTTGCTTGTCGGCTTATTTGACGACTTGCTTGGGCCGTAGCTACCGCCGTAACCAGACTTCTTAGGTTTGCCTGCAGGTTTACCCGCGTTGTTTGGCTTACCAGTACCGTTAGATTTACCCGCACCGCTTGGTTTGCTCAGAGTGTTCTGAGCACCTGCGTTATTTGCAGCAGGTTTATTGCCCGCACTACCGCGTTTAAAGTTGCTGCCGTTGTTTCTTACTGATTTATCTTCAGTTGTCGCAGCTGAGTTGTTTTCAGCAGGTTTCTTACCAGATGTCGGCTTACGCTTTGGAGCCGAACCATTACCAGCTACATGACGCTTGTTCTTACCTGCTGGCTTGTGCCCGCGAGCGTTATCACCAGAGCGTTGACCATCGGCATGCTCACGTGGCTGTTTTGCTTTCTTCGGCTTCTTAGGCTTGATTGGACGTGAATCCAAGCGAGACTCAGGTAACTTATTTACTGGAGAGAAACCTTCCAGTTCACGACGCTCTAGCACTTGTTGAATCAGGCGTTCAATACCGAACAGCTCACCCACTTCATCAGCACAAACCAATGAAATCGCTTTACCTACTTCACCTGCACGGCCAGTACGACCGATACGGTGTACATAGTCTTCTGATACATGAGGAAGATCGAAGTTAACTACTTGAGGCAGTTGCGGGATATCGATACCACGAGCGGCGATATCAGTTGCAACAAGTACTCGTACCTTACCTGTTTTGAAGTTCTCTAAGGCTTTAGTACGTGCACCTTGGCTCTTGTTACCATGGATAGGTGCAGCAGTGATGTCTTGCTCTTCAAGGAAGCGAGCAAGCTTGTTCGCACCGTGTTTCGTCTTGCTGAACACCAACACTTGTTGCCAATCGTTATCTTTGATTAGCTTCGCTAGCATTGCGCTCTTTTTCTTTTTGTCTACTGGGTAGATGCTTTGCTCAACCGTTTTTGCCGTTGAGTTTGCAGGGCTTACTGAAATCTCAACAGGATTGTTCACCAAGCCTTTCGCTAAGCTGCGGATATCATCAGAGAACGTCGCTGAGAACAGTAGGTTCTGACGCTTCTTAGGCAAGAAAGCTAAGATCTTACGAATATCGCGGATGAAACCCATGTCTAGCATGCGGTCCGCTTCATCTAGCACTAGGATTTCTAGTTGGTCAAAACGCACTGCATTTTGGTTGTATAGGTCAAGTAGACGACCAGGTGTTGCCACCAACACGTCACTACCTTTACGCAGTTTTTGCATCTGAGGGTTAATCTTCACACCACCAAACACTACCGTCGAAGTCAGCGGTAAGTTAATACCGTACTTCACTACGCTGCCATTCACTTGCGCAGCAAGCTCACGAGTTGGCGTTAGCACGAGCGCACGAACTTGGTTCTGACGTACGCGAGTACCTTTCGATAACATTTCAAGAATAGGTAGCGTGAAGCCTGCAGTTTTACCTGTACCTGTTTGAGCAGCGGCCATAACATCTTTGCCCGTTAGGACAGCTGGCACGGCTTTCTCTTGTATTGGTGATGGCTTATCGTAACCTTGTGCTTCAATAGCTTTAAGGATCGGTTCAGAAAGGCCAAGGGAGGTAAAACTCATAGATTATTTTCTCAGTTGAATAACATTTAGTATGAGCAACACGTTAAAAAGTGCGTTGCTTCAGCTTTTGCTCATCAAATACATTGATACGGAGCAAAGCGCGGTATTCTGAGGCTTTTCCCCCCATTCAGCAACTAAATTCTAATCGCAGCTAAAATTCAACCTAGATAACTTGTCGCTTCTGTTCGTACATTTTTTCATCAGCGGCTTTTAAGAGCGCATCGACATCATTGTAGTTGTTATTGTGAATAACCCAACCCACACTGATTCTGAGATAAATAGAGTGCGCGTCGTACACAACTGGTGCCGAGCATATCGCCTTTCGTAGTTTAGTCACGATCGACGATACGTGTTGATCATCGATAATGCGTGGCAACAAGACCAAGAACTCATCACCGCCTATCCTTGCGACGATATCTGAAACACGCAGCTCACTTCTGATGCGGTTAGCACACTCAATCAATACCTGATCGCCTGCCGCGTGACCATAAGTGTCGTTGATTGCTTTAAACCCATCGAGGTCGATATTTACAACGGCAAAGGTTCTCGCTCTCTGTTTTTGAGTGGTTTTGAAGGCCTGTTTGAGGCTATACATGAAGTATCGACGATTCGGTAACATCGTTAGCTCATCATGCATAGAGCGGCTATCTGCAATCCGGTACAGACGATAAATAGTAAAGAAGGCAAACGCCAACACTAATATAATGGAGTAGCCTACCAGCCTTACCGCTTGGATTCGATACCAAGGCTCATCCATCAATACATGTTCGTTACCGGAGAGAGCAAGGTACCAACCCCCGTATGGGAAACTCACCTGTTCAGTGGCGAACGCATTATCGAACACATCCTGAGTGCCATAAAAGACAGCGCCATCTTTCCCTGAACTGTTTGCACCACGAATTGCTAATTCATACTTGTTCTCTATCTTGCCGATTCCAACATCTTCAAACAGCTCATCTAAACCGATAACAGCACTGGAGACACCCCAGTAATCTTGATTGAAAGGCGGGTCTCGGAAGATCGGAGTGCGTGCAATGAGGGCTTGTCCACCTTGAAACAGCTCAAAAGGACCGGCAATAAAGGTGTTGCCAAGATTACGGGCTATCTCAACAGACTCCCATTGATTTGGGTGATCACGATAATTAATACCGAGAATCTGCTCATTACCTTCCATCGGGTAAACAAAGTTTAGAATGTCGTCTTTGGCGAGTCCGATAAGTCGAATATGGAAGCCATCTTGAATGATATTCTCAGCAATCTTATCCCAATTTTTCACCTCACCATCGGGGTTGATGGTCACTAAGGTCGAGAAATTATTGAGGATATACATATCTGACACGATCGCGGCTTCAATCCGAGAACGAATAATGGATAGTTGCTTTTTTGCCTCTGAATACGATTCGTTTTTAAGAAAAGTTAATTGCTTGGCATGAAAGAACTCAATTGCGCTTACTATCGCAAGGAAAAAAAGAAAAGATACTACTCTGGCAGACCACTGCTTGCTAGAACCACTTGGCATTTACGAACCTCTAACACTATTGTTCTATATACTGCCTTATAACGGCTCATTTCTGGCTTATTGCCCCAGTATGCCGCTAAGTCATTAAAAATCCATACTAATGTCGACTATCTATCAAATATTGGGTGATCCATCACTTCAAACTTCTTTACTAAACGAATGGTTTAATCAAAAAGGGTTAGTGAACCTTATAAAGCTTACATTGTATTGACTCAACGCTTACATTGAAGGATTCATCAATGTTATTTTACATAGACTAATAATCAGCTTGGTACCTCACGACATGAAGTTAAAAACTATCACACTGTGTACATTGCTATCAGCCTCGGTTGCCGTTCACGCACAAGAAAACGTTCAAGCGCCAACCGCAGTGAACGTTCAATCCCAAGCAGATTCGCTCAATTCTCAAGAACAATCTTTCAAGCAATCTGCAGACCTAATTCGCACCACCTACGAAAGCCAGCTTTACACCCTGCCTGCATTCAAAGAAGGTCACTACGGGCTGCGCATGTATCGTCAAACATTAGACGATAAGTATTCAGCGGCGGTGTGGAGCGACATGGCTCGAGTGGCAAGCAAGCTCAGCACCCTGTCGAATGACGTTCAAACCATGGAACAAATCGTACTCTACTCAGAGAAGCGAGTTGCATCTTATATTGGTGATAACGATGAGCGCAGTATTCGACGCTACAACATCACCAAGCACATGCCTGAATACCTTTACCTTGGTGTTGACCTTCTAGGCTCTATGGCTCGTGCTAACGAATACGGTTTAGAACACAAGAACGATGCCAAGCTACGCGAAATCATTCGTCGCTATGACTTCTCACGATACGTGACCAATGAAGACATGGTGAAAGCGTGGGCCGCTCAATTAGCGAATCAGGTTTACTGGTTGCGCCAACTGGGTGAGCAGGATGTCGTTGATGAGTTTGTCGATACCTTCAAAAAAGCGTATCCAGACGATAAAGACAAAAAACTCTCAAGCCAGCAATTCGGCAATAAGATCTATGGTATGACACACGTCATCTTCGGCGACTCAGAATATTACCAACATCAAGTAAGCGAACAAGACCATCAATGGATCTACGATTACTTTAGAGAAAACATCGATACGATTCTGCTGCGTGCGAAAGAAGATGTGATTGCTGAGGTTGGATTAACCTTCTTATTGGCAGGTTTAGAAGATGACCCAGTTCTAGAGAAAACTCGACTCGCGATTCAAGCTTCAATCGATGAGAAACAAGGCATGATCCCTTCAATTACTGGCGATTTTGACCTTGAGTACGGTGAACACCGCAACGTATTAGCAATCATGCTACTCGATTGGCAGCAAGTGAATGAAGCGCCGACTTATGAAGGCAGCCCTAAGGTGTTTACTAACATCCCTTACGGACTCATTAAAAACCAACCGCAGAAGAACTAGCAACATACCTAGCCGAGGTTAATCTAAGAACCTAAAAAGCCGCACACCTTTCGAGGCCTGCGGCTTTTTTTATTCTTTCCACACCATCGCTTCGCTCTGGCTTAGGTTTGAGTTTGAGTTTAGAGGCAGACTTTGTTCATCACTATCGTGAAATCCCCTTCTGCGTAACCTTCTATTAAAGAAACATCCTCACAAAACGTTTTACAGAAGCGATACACGCCCTGAGGGTGATAACTCATCAAGGTATTACGTGAAGGATGTTGGCTTGAATTGAGAAGATTAAAAATCACCGTCTGATTCGCCAATTCATACATGCGAGTAATCATGTTTGTCAGATAATCAGAATCACGAGAGACATAGTTCAGTGAACCACTCGCGATGACAATGTCGTGCGCCTCAAGTTTCATTTTGCTCATATCACCCGACAAAAACCGACAACGATCTTCTGTATAGTTTTGCTTTGCCTTCTTAAGAAAGCCTGCGTGTTGGTCAACGCCGGTATAAGATTGAATGCGATAGATGCTGTCGAGCAGCTCAAACAGCTCGCCATAGCCGCAACCCAAATCTAAAACACTCTTCTTTTCGAAGTCCGCTGCACGAGCGATCACTTCAAAGCGACACAACTGGCTCTCTTCGCTAGTCCAACCTAAAGCTTTAGCCTTGTCGCCATTCGAGCGGTTTGTCTGCTTTCGATGATAGCGATACACCTTCCAACGATCGAGCCAGTGCATTACGAGAAATCCACCCACACTTCACGACCACCAGCCAGCTCTTGGTTATGGTATTGCCATTGATATTGCGCGAGCAGCTTTTCGGTGAGCTCTAACCCTAGACCAAAGCCCAAATGATTGTCTTCTATCGTGCCGTCAGTGTTGTGATTAACAATGGTGACTTTCGAGCCTACCTGAACGATGCCCACGGTACCGCTTCCTGTGTGTTGGAAAGCATTGCGAATCAAATTGGTCAGCACTATGCGAGTGAGTCCGACTGGCAACTGACATTGTGTGTCGTCGCGTTCAAGATTCACAGCCACGGCTTTGCCATTCAATAGATAGCTTAAATCGTGGTTTATTTGTTGCAGCAGTTCACCGAGATGTATGTTTTCTAGAGGCAGATCTTTGTCTTGTTGTCGGGTAAGCCACAACAAGGTTTCTGTCAGATCTGTCATGGTGAAACCCGCGCGCTTGATTCGATCAATGACTTCAAGCTGCTTTTCTGGGCTCTTTCCCTTTTGAATCAACTTCTCTAGCAATTCACTATTTGTTCTTGTGACCGCAATAGGAGTACGTAATTCGTGGCTCGCGTAACCCAAAAATTTCTGCTCTCGTTCTAAGCTGTTTTGAACCGAACTCAAACTATCACGAATGATGTTAGCCAAGGTGTTCAGTTCACTGAAGTGAAAATCAGGTGTCGGTTCACTGAGGTTATCTTTATCTAGCGATTTGGCCCAGTTCTTTAGCTGCTCAACAGGCGATGCCACCTTACGTAACACCAAAACCAAGATAACGAAAAACAGTACGATCGCACCCAGTGCGGTCAAAAGAATCGTGATAAAGTGCGGAAGCCCTTCATCATTAATGAAAGGGTCATGTTTTTGAGCAAACACCGCAGAAACATAACGAACCTCATTACCTTTCATCACCTTCATGGCGAAATAGCCTTTCTCGGGAGGTGAGAATATAGATTTGCCAATGATTATTTTGGTCATGCGGTTGAATTGCAGTTCGTTCTGGTTAAGGTTGTTCTGAATACTTTGTGGCAAGTCGCTCCATTGGGTCGCCACCGTAAATTCTTGATTGGTCATAGGCTTACCCGGCTTTACCGCATCTTGTTGCGCTTGGGCAATCATAGAGCCACGCATAGCGATATCCATCCCCGAGACAAAGTAGTTTACGCTCAAGGCAGAAAGAACCAGAATCGTGGTCACGCCTGTGACTAAAATAGCCAATAAAACGTAGATCCTTAAGCTTGGTCTGATCTTCATGCTTGTCGTAACTCCTTAATCGCAAAACCTTTACCCGCAATGGTATGCAGCAGCTTATTGTCTTGTTCAGCATCGACTTGTTTACGCAGATTGAAGATATGCACTTTTAAGCTATTACTGTCTGGTTGATCGTCGCCCCACACGCCCTGCATAATGGTCTCACGAGAAACAGGATTAGGGCTAGAACGCATCAAGATTTCCAGTATTTTGAGTGCGGTAGGCGAAAGCTTTAAAGGGGAATTATCGCGATAGGCTTGATGCTGTTTTAGGTCAATTTCCAAATCGCTTACCGACAAGCGGCGAACCTGACCACTGCGTCGCTTCGCCAACACTTGCACTCGAACAATCAACTCTTCCATTGCAAAAGGTTTCACCAGGTAATCATCGGCCCCTTTTGAAAAGCCTGTCAGCTTATCATCAAGCGTATCACGTGCAGTCAGCATCAAAACGGGTGTATCAATACCCTGCGTTCTGAGATTCTCACACACCTGCAAGCCGTTCATTTTAGGTAAGTTGAGATCGAGAATTACCGCGTCATATCGGTTTGTTTCGATGAGGTTGAGTCCAGCTAAACCATTCGCTGCATGATCGCACTGGATATCTTCTAAATCGAGGTAATCAATAACAGCAGTGGCTAAATCAAGGTCGTCTTCAACCAAAAGCAATTGAAGCTTATCTGTGAGTTTATTGGTGACGGATTCTGCCATCGTGACGACCTCTATTGTTAGTTGTAGTGTAGCTTTGTAGTGATCTTTAATATCTTGTTCGGTAATGAACCTAGACCGAAGTTGCTGAGCCTCGCTCGGCATTTATCAGCCTAGATATCATTAGCTTAGCTATTGTTAGGCCGTTTGTTCAACGCCTTTGACTCGATTTGTGACTTTAAGAATCAGAGACTTAATCTCACACTGAATCATTAACAATGCTGGCGTTAGAATCAGTGTAATAAACGTCGCAAACAAAATACCGTAGCCTAGCGCCGCTGCCGCAGGGATCAGGAACTGAGCCTGTAAAGACGTTTCACTTAATAGTGGCGTCAAACCTGCAAACGTCGTGACCGATGTAAGTAATACCGCTCTTAGTCGACCAGAACACGCTTCAACAATCGCATCGTGAACCGACTTGCCCTGCTCTTTGATTAGCTCGTTGAAACGAGAAACCAACAACAAGCTGTCATTCACCACCACACCGCTCAACGCAAGGATACCGTTTAACGATAGGATACTGATTGTTAAGTCATTCCACCAGTGCCCTAAGATTGCCCCAACAATACCAAATGGAATCGCTGTCATGATGATCACTGGTTGAATGTAAGACTTCAGCGGGATAGCAAGCAGCGTATAAATCGCTATCATGGCAAGTATGAACATACTCATCATTGAACTAGCCGTCTCTTCTTGTTCTTCCGTTTCGCCAGCAAAGTCGACCGTTAATCCCGGGTATTGCGCTTCTAAATCGGGTACTAATGTGTCTTGCAACTGATGAACAAGCTCAGCAGGTGCAACCACGTCTTTATCTAATACTGCACTGATGTACACCGCTCGTTGGCTATCAATGCGTGTGATCTCTGATACTTGGTAATCAGAATATACTTCAGCAACCGTGCTCAAAGGCACCACGGTACCGTCGTTGGTTCTCACGCTCGCTTGCTTGATATCCGCAATGGTTTGGCGATCCGATTCAGGGTAACGAACTCGAACTTTTACCTCATCCTTACCACGCTGGAACTGCTGAACGATATCACCACCAAACGCCTGTAATACTTGTTGTGAAAGGCTTGCCGTATCGAAACCTAACGCACGGCCTTGCTGTGTTAATTCAAAACGATACTGAGGCTCACCAAGATCCAAGTTATGGTCAATACCACTCACACCTTCAATCGCTTGCAGCTTGGTTAAGAATTCATTACCCGCCGCAGTCACTGATTCTTCATTCCATGCTTTCAGCTCTACTTTGAAGTTGTCGACCATCTCCATTTTAGACAAGATCTTGAGCTTCTTAACCCCTTCCATCTGGCCCACAGTCTCTTGCCAAGCATCAGCAAACTCGTTCGATGTGTAGACACTGTCGCTGTCCAATTCAATTTTCACTTGGCCAGAATCATCGGCATCCGCGATAACTTGAAGACTCAACAGCTTAGACGCTTCATCTTGAGCACCGTATTTGGCTCTCAGTGTTTCATCCGTTTGTGTTGCCGCCGCTTCAAGCACTAATAAGTTTTGTTGTGTTTGGCCAAAGCTCGCGTCGTTTTGCATCGACATATCCGCAGTTACCGTATCACCCGGCATATCAGGGAAGAACGCTACACGAACCGCCCCCGTCATTGGTAACCCAGCAACTAAAATAAGCAATGACAAGAAAACCATCACTACCGCATAACGCAGTTTCAGCGCCCATTCAATTGTGGGGCAGTAGATACGCTTATTAAACCAACCTAGTCCAGTATCGGCAGCATGTTGAACGCGAGCCCACACTCCCTTCTTCTCACTGCGCTTAGTGTTAATATGAGCGAGGTGCGACGGAAGAATGAACTTAGACTCAACCAAAGACAGCAACAAACAGATAGTCACGACCGTGCCGAATTGAGCGTAAATTTGCCCCATTTTACCGTCAACATTCGCTAACGCTAAGAAGGCAACAACTGTCGTTAACACACCAAATATAGTTGGTGATGCCACCTTCATGGTACCTCGAATGGTACTGCCTATCGAATCGCCTTCTTCTTTGCGTGTGGAATAGATACTCTCCCCGACCACCACCGCATCATCGACTACTATCCCGAGCGCCATAATGAAACCAAAGGTGGTCATTTCATTGATGGTTAACCCCATGAAGGTATCTGTCATGAAGAACATGGTGCCAAAAAAAACAAACGGTAAGCCAGCGGCGACCCAGAAAGCGACACGCACGTTTAGGAATACCGCTAACACGATGAACACCAAAGCAATACCGGTGAGCGCGTTCTTCATCAATAGGCTTAAGCGGTCTTTGATCATGGTACTTTTATCATACCAAGTTTCGATTTCGACATCGCTAGGCAGCATGTTGCTGTTTTCCCAGCGCTCTACCACTTTCTCTGCTTGTTCAACAATGCTGACGACGTCTCCGTATTCATCCATCACGATCTGAATTGCCATCGCATTCTGTTGGTTATAACGAGAAAGCATGAAGGTATCATCAGCAAACATGTCTTCAACGTTGGCAATGTCACCCAAGGTAATTTGCGTACCATCAGTCGTCGTCATCACCGGAATCGCGTTGAAATCTTGGATCTCATACGCCTGTTCAGAAACCTTCAAACGAACCGTTTTTTCGCCATTACGAAGGCTCGTCGAGATAGCCGCAGAAGATTCCGCATTGATCGCTTCAGAAACGTCAGTCAGAGTTAAGCCGTATGCCTGTAGCTTGTTCTCATCAACCTCAACTGAGATCATAGGGTCAGCCTTAGCCTTGATTTCCAAATCACGAATTGATGACTGGCTCAATAGATCTGATTTCAATTGCTCGGCTAAGCTTTGAAGCGTTGCTCGGTCTGCGTCACCATAGATCTGCACCCATAAGGCATGATCTTGCATGCGAGCTTTATCAATCACAGGATTATCAGCGCCAGAAGGCAGGTTATTGATCGCATCAACCTTAGTTTTAACGTCAGTTAACAGGGTATCAAGATCATAGGTGCTCGTTTTTTCAATCGAAACATGGCTACCATTCGCATCAGAAGTTGACGTAATACGCTTAATGCCCGGTACGGTTTCTAACGCATCTTCAATCTTAATCGCTAGGCCTTCTTCCGCCTGAATAGGGTCACCACTGTCATAGGTCACAGACACTGTCACCACATCGGGTTCAAGGCTTGGAAATGCTTCTTTACGCAATGAGTTCAGTGATAACAGGCCTATGATGATCACGCCCACTAACAACAAATTCGCTGCTACAGAGTTATTCGCGAACCATGCGATTGCGCCAGTGTGTGGTTTAGTTGGCTTCTGGTTACTGTCCGCTTGGTTATTCGGTTTCAACTCATGAGACATGACTACCCCTCCGCCTTAGCCAGAACGACCATGCCCGCTTTAAAGCTACTTAACGGACGCTTAACCACTTGAACACCGTCACCAATTTCCAAGTTCAATTTGGTAGGATCGATGTAAATAAAACCACCCTTTTCAAATTCAACATTCGCGTTTGATTTAGAAAGCAGACCGTTGTCATCCACAAACCACAGGTCACCTTGTTGCGAAAGTGAAGAAGCCGGAAGCTCCCACAATTGAGTTAGTTGCTTACCCGAGATCGTCGCTTGCACGAACGTGCCTGGATAAAGATCTTTCTCTTGCTCCAAAGGGTTATCGACTTTCACGATCAATGAGCGCTGACGCGTATCTTGTTGTAAGTGCTGCTCAACACGCTCGACATAACCTTGCCATTGGAATTGACCGTCAGAACTCGATAGAGTCACTGGCCACGGCTGCTCTTTCAGTTGGGTGTTATCGCTGTTGGGTAGGCTCAACCATTGGCTTTCAGAAAGGGGGACAGAAACTTCAACCTCATCAACGCTGTATAACGTGGCTATCTGAGCGCCCGTTTGTGCGTAGCTTCCCGGTTGAACATCACGGCTCACGACCAACGAATCAAAAGGGGCAACCAAGGTTGTTTTTTCGAGGTCTTGCTCAGCCTTCACCAATTCAAGCTTGGCGTTCTCCAAGGCTGCTGTTACTTGTGCCAGTTGTGGTTCGCGTAATACTAAAGGTGAATCCGGCTCGCCAGACAAACCAGAGCGTTGCCATTCAGACTTAGCTTGTTCGCCTTGTCTCTGCTCTTCCAACAAATCCAGTTGAGCTTGAGCCACATTTGCCTTAGCTTGGGTTACCGCTTGTTGGTAACTGGTCGAATCGATATTAGCGATCACTTCACCTTGGCCAATCACTTGCCCAGTTTCAAACTGCGAGCTGATCGTTTCTACTCGGCCACCAACTTCCGTCGAAAACATCAATTCGTAACGCGACTTCGCTTCCCCGTAACCCACCACTTCTGCTTGGTAGTCACCGAGAGTGGCAAGTACCACAGACACTTGCTGTTGTTGTGAAGCAGGTAAGGTCGTCGTATCAATAGACTTGGTTTGAATAGGCGTAGCTTGAGGTTCTGAAACCGTTAGTTCATTCGTCTTTTGAGGAGCAGGAGCCACTTGTGAATCGTTGTAAGCAAGGGCAGCAAAAATGCTTGAACCAGCCACTAAGGTGATTGCAATTGTGATGGTGTTCAGTTTCATGAAGATACTCCCAAGCCCAGAGCTAGGCCTAAATCAATTCGGTTTACGAGACGGTTATAAATGGTTTGTGTTAACTGCGCTTCAAGGTCATAGGTTTGCTGCTGAACAGTAAGTAGATCAAAAATGTCGACCAAACCCTGACGGTATTTCTCTTCATAGCTAGTGAAGCTGCGTTGTGCGCTTACCAAGGCGTTCATTAGGTGTTGCTGTTGAAGCGTTAATGAGGACTCTTGCCCCATTGCGTTTTCCACTTCATTCACCGCATTGAGCAGTGTTTCTTGGTAAGCCCAGTAGCTGGTTTCTGTGGTTAGGTCAGCAATTTCTGCCTGTGCTTTTAGCTTGCCACCTTGAAACAGTGGTGCTGACACTTGGCCAAGCGCACTCCACAAAGGCCCGGTAAGCAGAGCTTCGCTCGGAGAATCCGCCATATCGGTTAGGCTGGCAGATAAGCTGATAGATGGCAGCATCGCTTTGTACGCCGCGTCAGCACGCAATGTTTCTGCTTCGATATTAAAGAAAGCGGCTTGAAGATCGGGACGACCTGCTAGATCTTGTGTCGGCATGTTTTCTAGCGGATTAATGATGGTTGGGAATGAACCGAGCTCAGCAAGGGATAGCTCATCAGATTCACCACTCCATTGCCCTGTTAACAAAACCAACTCACGTCGACTTTGTGCAAGCTGCTCACGGTAATCAGCTAAGGTTGCTTGAGTCGATGCGCTGCTGGTTTTTGCATTATCTAGATCTTCAAGGCTACCTAGCCCTGCTCGATAACGTTCTAAAACAAGTTCTTCATTGTTTTCTAGAATCACCAAACGCTGCGTTTCAATATCAACAAGCTGTTGCTTCAAACTGATATCAAGCCAACCTCTCATCACACTCGCGACCAAAAGATCTTGAGCGCCCTGAAGGTTAGCCTGAGACGTCGCAATGTCTTTCAAAGCAGCGTTGTTTGTGTCTGCAAGCTTCTGCCATAGATCGAGCTCCCAACCAACCGTGACATCAGTGGTGTAGGTTTCAGTAGTGCTTGAGCCGTTAGTGCCTTCGTCAGCTTGACCAGAAAAGCTCGCATCGACGGTTGGTAAGCGATCACCTGAAGTTACACCTTGCTGCGCATAAGCTATTTTGAGTGCTGTAATGCTTTGTTGGAGGCTTGGGCTGTTCTGCAGAGCGCGCTCGATATAGAGATCGAGCTCCGGTGCATTCACTAAATCGGTCAGTTGTAGGTTTTCAGCGTCTCGATCTTGTTGAGTCGACGCTTGATCACTAGAAGCCTGTTGAATCAGCTCTGCGAGTAAGCTTTGTTGTGTCTGATTAGTGCTTTGCTCAGCGAGTGAAACATAGTCGGCCTGACTGGTTGTCGTGCAACCCATCAATCCGATTAGAGCAAGTGAAATAAGGGAATGTTTTAAAGGAAGATTCAATTTCATCTTCTTGTCTCCTGTAAGAATGGAGACAAGATAACGAGCTGGGGGTTAAGAGAGGGTTAAGGCGAACGTTAACCCCAAAAGAAAATACAAAAAGCGTACGTTTAAACTTCAGCTTTACGCTTCTGACTTGCTTGAAAAGAGCCCACCGATTTTATAACCGATCGCATAGCAAACCACGGCGACAGTGACAAATACCAATGCCGAGAAGAAATACGCTACAGACGCTGCGGCACCAGCCCCCCACACGACGCTGAACACCAAACCGAGATAAGCCTCTTTTGGCCACTGGTAGATAGGAAACTGAGCGCCGCCAGCAATTAGGTAAACCATCGCAAACAAGCCAATGAAGGTAACAATAAGACCGATGAGAACGCGAATGTTCATGGAGAGACCCTTGATTAATTTAGCTTGGTTGCCATTGTTCCTAGTCGAAAGCGGATATGCTTAGTCGGAACCGAATATTCTCAATCGAAATCGAATGTGCTTAATCGAAGCCGAATGTTATTAATCGCAACCTGATGATATTCAAGTATATCGGATAAAAGGAGCTGGCTCTATTACTCTTCCGAGTGAACTTTTACTCACGATAGACAAATTACAGTCGACGGCCAAAACCTGATTTCGCCTGATTAACAGGCACAAAAAAGCGGACACCCTTCTCACGTTAACTCCGTAAGCAAGGTGTCCGCTTTTACTCAATTTAGGCGCTTTAACTGAATCTAGCTTAAAGCAGGATGAAAATACCCGCTAAGCATGCACTCATTAGGTTTGCTAGCGTACCAGCAGCTACAGCTTTCAAACCTAAGTTTGCAACTTCAGCACGGCGCTCTGGTGCCATAACACCGATTGAACCTAACTGAATCGCGATAGAACCAATGTTAGCAAAGCCACATAGAGCAAAAGTCACGATCACTTGGCTGTGTTCAGATAACAGAGCTTTGTTCTCAACGAAGTCGATGAAAGCAACAAACTCGTTCATAACGATCTTCTGACCGATGTAAGAACCCGCCATCAATACTTCGTCACTTGGGATACCGATCAGCCATGCAAGAGGCGAGAACAGGTAACCAAAGATAGCTTGTAGCGTAATACCCGCAAAACCGAACGTTTCACCTAGGCTTTCTAGGCCAGTGTTGACCATCGCAATCACACTCACGAATGCAACCAACATAGTACCAACCGCTACCGCAACCTTCATACCGTTCATCGCGCCGCTTGCCAATGCATCAATCACGTTGCTTTGGTCAGCTTTATCTAGTTCGATATGGTCGTAATCACTTGGTGTGCTGCGCTCAGGAACAATGATCTTCGCCATTAACAGACTGCCCGGAGCCGCCATAAAGCTTGCAGCGATAAGGTATTTAAGCTCAACACCAAGGCCAGCATAACCACCAAGTACACTACCCGCTACCGACGCCATACCACCTGCCATTACAGCAAACAGTTCCGAACGAGTCATAGACTTTAAAAAGGGACGAATAAGAAGAGGAGACTCACCCTGAGAAAGGAAGATATTACCTGTAGCAACCAGAGATTCAGCTTTACTTGTACCCAGCAGTTTTTGCACCGCTCCGCCCAAGATTTGAATCACTTTTTGCATAACGCCTAAGTAATAAAGCGCAGAAATCAAAGCACTGAAGAAGATAATGATTGGAAGCACGCGAACCGCGAAAATGAAGCCTTCAGTAGCAAGGTCACCGAAAAGGAATGCGATACCAACGTCTGCAAAACCAAGCAGGCTAGAAACACCATTACTTAGGCTTGTTAGCGCCAATTGTCCCCATGGGAAATACAAGACTAAGGCTGCAAAACCGATTTGAAGTAATAGTGCACGAGAGACCGTTTTCCAGTTAATTGAAGAACGACTTTCAGATAACAGGTACGCGCAAGCAATCAGTGCAAGAACACCGACAAAACCAAATAGAATATTCATAATGTGTCCTAGTAATCCTTAAAGAGTGAACATGAGCCAAGCAAATGACATCAAAGGAACAGGACAAAGAACCGCAAGCAAAACGCTACGCGATGAAGGAGCTAACAGGGTTAGCGAATGTAACAACGAGTTGTTCATGTAAAAAATCACCTTATACAAGCAGTGGAACGTAGCTGGTCCGGTCCGTGGGGTCATTCACATATCCATGTGACGGCTTGTATTGGCTAAGCACCGGCTTAAAACCGGAAGAGAAGTATAAACAGTTAAGTGAGACTTTCATCACATTTTTTAACGCAAACGATCGCGCGATCAAGGATTAAGCAAAATGTATTGTTTGTCGTCGTTTTCGAGCTTCAAAACTGTAAACAATCTGTAGGGAGTTGAATTTGTAATGTTAAGTCTTTAAGTGTGTGAGCGTAATCGCTCGGTTAATTCTGTGTGATTCTTACTACTTTTCTGTGCTCTGCCTCATTTCCCGAGACTTCAAGATTCATCTTAAGTTTAGATGCGTATATACTTTGTATGACCTCACCAAATAATTATCTATAAAATACCAATAGAGCTGATTAGATATAACAGCCTTTGAGACTAAGAGAGGAAGCACGTGAAGAAAATGGAAGCTCCGCACGATATGAACATTGGAGCTAAATTCAAAACAAATAGACACGGTTATGTGACAGTAGTTGAATATTATAATACTCATACTGTTATCGTCGCGTTTGAAAATACTGGAAATATCCGCGCTATCAGTGCGGCGAAATTACGTACAGGTCAACTCACCGATCGTTCTGTCGCGCCTGAATCAATTATGATTGGTGAAAAGGTTGAATCGGTTAAACACGGGATACTAACCATTACTCGAGTTGAATCTGAAAATATTGTGGTACTGACCAATGCCAATAACGAAGAAATTAGAATGTTATTGCCTGCCGTACAGAAAATGAAAGATAAAACAGAAGAAGTCGACAGTGAAAATATTGCCTCCCCAAAACCAACCTCTCTTAGCGAACTGACTAAAAGAAATAAAAAGACCAAAGACGTTAATAGCATGCTTAAGAAAATGCTTACTGACTACGGTCGATACGATTAACTCTCTGTTTTCAACAATAAAGCCTCTATAGATTTATATTCTAATATAAAAACTAGTTAAGCCTGCCTTTCTCAATAAAATACGTTGCATATTCGAGTGAAAAGTTAAATTTGATCAAAGTCTCACTCTGGATCTTTACTACAAATTAACGAGATCTCCATCACAATCTCATTTTAGTTTTGTGATGGGGATCTTATTGAAATCTGAATACTTCCATTACTATGCTCTCACACAATAAGAGAACGAAGTTTCTCAACCCCTAAAATCCAATTGAGACAAATATTATGAAAAAGATTCTTGTAGTTTGCGGTAACGGCCTTGGTACTTCTCTAATGATGGAAATGGCAGTAAAAGAAGTCGCTAAAAAAATCGGTTTCGAAGCAGAAGTTGATCACGAAGATCTTTCATCTGCAGCATCAAGCAATGCGGATATTTGGGTTGCAGCAACAGACGTTGCAAACCAACTAAAAGACGCTGGTAAAGAGAATATCATCAGCCTTAAAAATATTTTTGACAAAGCATCTATTGAAGAACAACTAAAAACTTTCATGTAAGGTCAAAATTATGCAAAACTTTTTCGAGTTCATGCTCGGCTTATTAAAAGAGCCGGCGATCATGGTAGGTTTAATTGCTTTTATCGGCCTGGTTGCACAAAAAGCAGATGTTTCTACCATTCTAAAAGGCACAATTAAAACCGTAATGGGTTTCCTAATTTTAGGTTTTGGTGCTGGCGCTCTTGTTGGCGCACTAAATAACTTCTCTGTTGTATTTACTGAAGCATTCGGCGTAAGTGGTGTTATTCCAAATAACGAAGCAATTGTTGCATTAGCACAAGAAGCATTCGGTTATGAAATGGCTCTAATTATGTTCTTCGCATTCGTTGTGAATATTTTATTGGCTCGTTTAACACCTTTAAAATATATTTTCTTAACGGGTCACCACACAATGTTCATGTCTATGCTGGTAGCGGTAATCCTGTCTACAGCTAACATCGAAGGCACTGCTCTCGTTGCAATCGGCTCGATCATTGTGGGTTCACTGATGGTTATCATGCCTGCACTTGCTCAAAAATACACAGAGAAAGTGATGGGTACTGATCAGTTGGCGATGGGTCACTTCTCAACGTTCTCATACTTAGTATCGGGTTACATTGGTAGCAAGTTTGGTGACACTTCAAAATCAACAGAAGACATCAACGTACCTAAAAGCCTAATGTTCCTGCGTGATACGCCAGTTGCTGTAGCAACAACAATGGCTATCTTCTTTATGTTTGCCTCAATTGTTGCTGGCGGTGACTTTGTTGAAACAGTATCAGGCGGTCAAAACTGGGTAGTATTCACCTTCATGCAATCTCTTGTGTTTGCCGGTGGTGTTTACATCGTACTGCAAGGTGTGAAGATGCTGATTGCTGAAATCGTTCCTGCATTCAAAGGTATCTCTGACAAGCTAGTACCGGGCGCAAAACCTGCTCTAGACTGCCCTATGGTATTCCCTGTAGCACCAAACGCGGTACTTATCGGTTTCCTTTGTTCTTTCGCTGCTGGCCTACTAGCAATGGCAGTTCAAGGCGCGCTTGGCTGGACAATCATTGTAGCTGGCGTCGTTCCACACTTCTTCGTAGGTGGTGCAGCAGGCGTTTACGGTAATGCGACAGGCGGTCTACGCGGTGCAATTCTCGGTTCATTCACGCAAGGTCTGTGTATCTCTTTCCTACCAATGCTACTGCTTCCAGTACTGGGTGGCCTTGGTCTTGAAGCGACAACGTTTGCTGACTTCGACTTCGGCGTTGTTGGTCTTATCCTAGGGTGGATTGTTTCATGAGCTTATTCGATTTAATTGGTAACCAAGGCGTTATCATCAACTCTGAAGAGAACCTAACGGTTGATGCTGCGATAGATGTGACCTGTTCAACACTGCTAGCGAGCAACAAAATCGAAGCAAGCTATGTTGAAGCTATCAAGCAAAAACACAAGGATATTGGCGCGTACTATGTTCTAGCACCAAAGATTGCGATGCCTCATGCTCGCCCTGAAGATGGTGTGAACGAAGCATCACTGCAAGTAACGGTATTCAAGAAGGGTGTTGATTTAGAGTCAGAAGACAACGGTGACGTTTACCTTTCGATTACTCTGGCAGCGATGGACTCAGATAGCCACATCCATACGATTATGGCGCTATCAGAGTTGTTCCAAAATGATGATGACATCGATGCCATCATCGCAGCGGAAACTGAGCAAGCGATCATCGAGATCTTAAAACGATACTAATCTCGATATAAAGATCCTGATAAGCCCCCATGAAAAAAGCGATAGCCTCGGCTATCGCTTTTCTGTTTCTGGTGCTTGGTCATTTCTCATCGAATATTAGTTAAGGCATCACACCTAGAAAGCATTCAGTGGCGTTAAAACGCGTACATTCGTTTGTCTGTCGATAATTCAAAGCAATATTGCGCGTGTTTATTAAGGCACTCAAACACTTCTCGATCCAACTTAAAGTTATCAACGTGGTCCCTCAAAATAGCGAGAGTCTCTTCTAACGTCATGCCTCCACGATAAGGGCGAGACTGAGTCAACGCTTGGAATACATCGACCACCGCAACTATTCGACTCGGTTGATCCAACTCTTCAGCCGTTTTACCCATTGGATAACCAGAACCATCTAACCGTTCGTGGTGATTAGACGCCCACTGACAAACCTGAGGTGAACTGAACAACTCCTGCAATGCAAATCTTGTGTCCGTTGCATGGCGTTTAATACAGCAATACTCTTCTTCAGTAAGTAAATCCGGCTTATGCAGAATGTCATTAGGGGTTTGCAGTTTACCGATATCATGGACTAACCCAGCCAGATAGAGTTTGCGCTGAGTGGTGTAGGAATAACCCAGCTGTTTGGCGAGGTATTCTGAAAGCTGCCCAACCTTTAAAGAGTGCTTAAAGGTAAACGAACTTTTGGTATCAACAACATTGGCGATAAACTCGGCAAAGGCCACCGTCTCATCCAGCGACATTTGCTGGGAGAAAAATGGCACAGGTTCAAAGTTATCCCTCATGTTCTCGAGGTATGGAATCTCCATAGAAAACCAGAAGTCATCCAAATCAACCAACTCGCACATGTGTTGCACAAGGTTGGTTTCGAACATCTCATCCGCTTGTTCAGTCAAACGTTCAATGATGCTCGCTTTGCCATCTGGTGTTAGGTTTCCATAACGATCAGAAGAGGTTATGCCGTATAGATAATCGACTCTGTCGGCAAGCATCACGATGGCAGCTAGTTCTCTTTCTAACTCGCTGATATGAATAGCCCTTAGCTCAGACCACGGAGTATGGTGATAAAGAACCGGCTTAGCAAATATAGAAAGAACTGGGCACTCTTTTAAGATTTGGTAGCCCTTTTGACAATGGTGATAGCTTGAGTCAGGTACAAACCCAGACGTTAAACTGAGCTGTTCATCAATTTGCGAGACACCACAGTCGTGAATCAAGCCTAACGAAAACGCGAGCTGCGCTTGCTCTTCTTCCCACCCCACACTCAGAGCACATCGATACGCGATATAGCCCACTCTCTGTCCATGATTTTTACTTTCGAAACCGACGTTATCAAGCGCCTTAGCAATACCGAATAGAGCCTTCCTTAGGTCCACGGTCACGTCCTGGCAATGTTGATTCATTATTTAAGCCTAGCATTTTTATATTTTTTATATATTTAGGCCGCTAATACTAATGCATAGCTAATGATTATATACACAACTATTGTAAGGTTTAATGAGTTTCGTGATAGAACCAACGTATTACGAAAAATCCGTGCTACAAATGGTTGCATATTAAAAATCATGCGACATTATAGCCTGCCGACTAAGATTCGCTTAAATAAGCAGCCATAAGAAAAGGAAAGACATGTTTAAAACGGTTATCGACAACGAACTCTCCATCGCATTGGTTGAAGAGAGCTTCGCTTCTCACTACGCGGAAATCTCACAAAGCCAGAATGAGTACCTAAGTCAATGGCTCGTGTGGCCGCCACATTGTAAAACCGAGCAAGACTTTAGGATCTTCATCCAACGCTCGCTACACGATTATGCCGAAGGGAAAAGCATGACTTGTGCAATCGTGTATCAAGACAAGGTCGTCGGTAACTGCAGTTTCAATACCATTGATCATGATAAGCAAAAGGTGACCATAGGTTATTGGTTATCTGAGACATACCAAGGAAAGGGGATTGTGACGCGCGTTGTCCAGAAGCTGATTGATGTTGCTTTCAATGAGTTAGATATGGAAAAGGTAGAGATATCAGCCGCAACCGGTAACCAAAGCAGCCGCAAGGTTTGTGAGCGCTTACATTTCACGTTAGAAGGTATTATAACTCGTAACGAGAACTTGAATGGCCGCATCGTAGACCACGCTATTTATGGACTTCATCGCTCTAAGCTCTAAGCTCTAAGCTCTAAGCTCTAGGCTCTAGGCTCTAGGCAGTAGTAACTAAGAAGTCACTCGCTTGTAAATCGGAATATAACAAAGCCACGGTATTAGTCGGTGGCTTTGTTATTTGACGAGCCTGAAGAGCTCTTGAAGCTGCAGCTTATGCGATCTTAGGAATCACGATACTGAACTTGGCGCCACCATAGTTGCTGTCGTCGATTTTGATATCCCAAGAAAGTTTTTTAGCCGCCGATAGAGCAATCGCGAGGCCCAACCCCAATCCACCGTTGGTCGACGTTCTGCTTGAGTCTAGTCGAGAGAACGGAAGGAATACCTCATCACGCCTATTCTCTGGTATTCCAGAACCATTGTCTTCAATCACCACCAGCCAGTTTTCTGAGTTCTCATCCAGCGTCATCCACACTTTGTCTTGTGTGTAATTACCCGCATTCTTGAGAACGTTATCGAACACCAAGCGTGCCATTAAGCAATCACACTTAATCTTGCACTCTAGCTGTACCTTAGATTCAAAGGTGGCATTGTCTAGTTTCGAGTAACGAATTCGGTCTAGGCAATACTCACGAAGATCGGAGGTCACTTTAACGAGCTCAAAGAAAGAGTTATCCATGACATTCAACTTCGACAGCATGATGATTTCTGACGTGAGCTCGTTGATATCCTCAATGTAGGTATCAATGTCATCGAAAAGAACCTGATGATTATCGGGGGCTCCCCTTCTTAGGATATCGGTCGCCAGTTGAATACGACTTAGCGGAGTTCGTACTTCGTGTGGGATAGCTTGAGCGAAAATATGACTTTGTTTTACTTTGCTTTCGATCTCTTCAGCCATGAAGTTAAAACTGCTGGCCAAATCAGAAACAGGATGGATGTCGTCCATGTCAGATCGAGTACTAAGCTTGCCCTTACCAAACTGTTTCTGCTTCTCGACGAGCAACTCTATTCTTTCTTGAAAACGCCTCACAGGTAAGTAAACACTTACTCCAATCGCCACAATCACAGCCAACAACAGCCCTAACAAAAAGTGTCGTTCTGAGTCTTCGTACCATTCAATGTCAGGAGAGAAAAAGTCCCCTACCTCACTGAACCCAAAACTGAATTTAGAGTTTGGTAGCTGAAACACGGTCGAATAGAGGTTGTCATCACTTAGATATATCGGCACACCGTTTAAGGTTGTGTATAACTCACATTGTTGGCAAGGCGCCTCGCCAGACCAATTCTCCAACAGGCGTAAATTGAAGATATAAAATTGTTGGTAGCCTGTTCTATCGAGCTCTTTATAGAGTGAGTTTTCTTGATTATGTTGACGAACATACTGCTCCGCAAAGTAGATGCCATCATTGAGGAAGGTTTCGATCTCGGTGCGTCGCATGTACCCCTCACCAAGGTTCAAGAACAAAAATATCGTTGCCGACATCCCAGTCACAATCCCAAGGTATAAGCGAGCAAACATCGAAACCGAGCGAAGCTTCGTAGCAATGAACTTACGCAACCAGCATGTACCCCTTGTTGCGAACCGTACGAATCAACTGTTTGTCTTTTGCGTGAATGCGCAGCTTTCGGCGTAACCCAGACACGCGCATATCAATCGAGCGGTCGTTGAACGCGTAATCTATCCCTCTAAATAACTGACAGCACTGGTCTCGAGTCACGACCTGACAGATGTTATTAACGAGAAGGTTTAAGATTTCAAATTCAGCAGAAGTAAGCTTGAGGTTTTGGCCGTAGAGCGTGGCACTTTGAGCAGAGCTGTTGATTACAATATCGCACTGTTTTTCAGCCGTAGTTTCTTGCGCAGTTTTTACGGGAGTCGCTCGACGCAATAACGCTTCAATTCGCGCTAACAAGGCATGGCCACGAATCGGTTTGGCAACGTAATCGTCCGCGCCAAATTTAAATAAGCTGACCTCACTCATTTCATCTGCAGAGGCCGTTAGCACTAAGATCATTCCATTGTAAAACTCACGGGCTTGACGGCAAATTTGCGCGCCGCTCATCCCTGGAAGCATCAAGTCCAACAGCACTAAATCAGGTTCAATACTACGGATCGCTTCAAGTGCCAAGTTCCCTTCATGAACAACGCTAACATTGTAACCTTCAGCTTCGAGGTAAAGCGTCGTTAGACGAGCTATCTCTTGGTCATCTTCAACAATGAGCACTTTGGTTTTCGACATTCCTATCACCAGTATTTATTAAAAGCGAAGGCAGTATATATACTGGTCATAGATCATCAATGTTGGAATCAGAGCCCTACATTTACCGTACGCAAAACATAGTAATCACTTTTGTACATACACGTTTACAGAATAGAGAACCAACAACCGGTGCGCCTTGGTTTATCAAGGTTTCCTCCTTCAGAGCACACCATTTTGATGTGCAAGGAAAGTGGCTCTTTGATAAAAGCGAACTGCTGCTAAACCTAACCTGTACAACAAAGCAAAAAGAGAAGCTGATAAAAGCCAGATACAACGCAGAACACGACTGTTTAACGGAGCTTTATAATCGCCGTGGGATCAGCAACCTTCTAGAAACCAGCATTGCCTATCGCTCACCGTTTGAATTGATGTTTGTCGACCTTGATGGCTTCAAATTAGTTAATGACACTTATGGGCACACTGTCGGAGACCAACTACTCAAACGGGTTGGTGAACGCCTTAAACAGTTGGTTGATGAGAAATGCATGATAGGGCGATTTGGTGGCGACGAATTCATTGTGATTGCCCACACCTGCCGAAATCAAAATATCCCACTACTTTGCTCTCGCATCATTGATGCCTTAAACCGAAGTTTCCATATCAGAGGCATCGGCAGTTTATCTGTCGGTTGCAGCATAGGTACCGCGCATTTCCCTGATAACGCGGTTGACCAAGAAACATTGCTAAAGCAAGCGGGTATGGCGATGCATCTTGCAAAAGCGAATGGTCGAAACCGCTTCCAAACGTTTACCCCAGACTTAGCACAAACCCTGCATCGCAAAGTAGAGATCCGCCATCGACTGGCACGCGCCATAAAAAACGACGATCTCAACCTTCACTACCAACCGATCATGAACACCAACAGCGACAAGGTGAAAGGGTTTGAAGCCTTGCTTCGATGGTCAGACAAAGAGCTAGGTAACATAGGCCCTGATGAGTTTATTAGCTTAGCGGAGGAGACGGGGCAGATTGTACCGCTCGGGAAATGGGTTCTGAACTCTGCACTCAAACAGCTATCGATATGGCAACGTGAGTTTGATAGTGAGTTGATGATGAGTATCAATATTTCGAGTATTCAGATGCACGCGACCTTTGCCGAGCAGCTATTAGCAATGTTGAACTTCTACAATATCCAACCTCAAAGCATCGCCCTTGAGATCACCGAATCTTCCATGATCTTCAAGCATGGTGAAGTCAGGCAAGCGTTAAGCGATATTTCTAAATTGGGCGTAGAGCTTCACCTTGATGACTTTGGCACAGGCTACTCGTCACTGTCGATGTTGCATGACTTACCGATTAGCACCGTGAAACTCGATAAAAGCTTCGTCCACGGTTCACACAAAGGGAGCAAAGCGATTGTCCAAGCCACCCATGCTATCTGTGAAAAATTGGGGCTAAAAGTGGTTGCTGAAGGTGTCGAAACCGAAACGCAAAAAGCGTTCTTAATCGATTGTGGATACCAGTATCTTCAGGGATTTTTATTTAGTAAACCAATTCCCTCAAATGAAGTCGAAAGTCAGTTTTTGAATGGTCGACAATCCTACAATTAAAGACTTATTTATCAATAAATTAAGTCGTTTGAATGCTTCCTAAACAATCGGCTGCTGTGGGTGTGTACGCTTACGTATGCTTACATAGCGTTTAACAGTAAGAGGAAATAATTAAGCTATTGTTTATAAAGAAAATTACTTGGAAATTCACACAATAAAACACCAAACCATTATACCCACTAACTGTAATGACTTTGGTATTTAGATTACCCTCATTCCGTCCCTTTAGCAGAGCAAATAATCGGTAACCATGAACAGACAAAACGGCTTCACTCTTTTAGAACTCATCATCTCTGTATTAATTTTAGCGATCGTTTCGGCGACAGCTATGGTCAAGTTCTTAGACGTTCAAGGAAGTGCTCGGGCGAGTAAAATACATGATGTGGCTGGTAACCTTCGCACGGGTATCGATATGATCTACGCGAAGTCAGCGATTGCTGGCGTTGAGGATGAGTGCAACTATGTTGAAAAGACGGAGATTGAGACCTACTACGTTTGTCATGGTTACCCAATCGCCTATGTTGACTCACTAAGAAGACTGCTCAATATCGACGCAACAGAGCTTCATGTCATCAACAAAGAAGTAGACTCTGGCAGCAATGCAGAAAGAGTAGCCGCCATCTCTTTCGACACCGAAAACTACACCTATTCGCCAGAAGGAGACTTTTGTCAGGTGCTTTATCAGCCAGAAAAAGAACCACAGATCGTGGTGCTTGATGGTGCATGTTAAATACTCAACGATTGCACGCTTCCATAGTTAACACAAAGCCACCGCAACAGATCTTTGAATATCATGTGGTTACGCTAACATTTGCTCAAAAATAACACTAATTGATCTAACTTGTTGCTGCTTATACTTTTAGGCAGTGCTCATGGTATAACACCAACCTCATTCATATCTTATTTTCATCACTAGCCGATTAATATTTACATAGACACATATTTGATACATATGTCAATAATAATTCCATTAAAATTCTTTAATCAACACATCATGATAAAAATCATCCTTTCCCTATTTTAAATATCCCACCTTAAAGTTTAATTATTTAAATTTCGTAACAGAATAAATTAAAGTCAATCATTCAACAAATATAATTAATTCTATCATTGATTACTTTAATTAAATCACCAAAACAATACGCCACATAAATTATATTAATATCACATAAAATGACATAATTTAATTTTATCATGAAAAATTCTGATAAATCTCACACATCGATAAACCGGATGAATACCATCAGAAGCTACATTAGAAACCTCTAAATCCAGTCGCTAAACCTACCGCGTAGAAGCTGTGAAATGGATAAATACCAAAACAAATGGATAAATCCCCTTTACCCCTTGTAAATCATTGGCTTTCATTTATAAATTCAACTTTTGGGTGAACATCTCCATAACCTTTCATTAAAGCCCAAATTCTGCGATTAGTATCAACATCTTGAGATAAAATGGTGACATTTTGGTTATATTATTTAGATCGAACTCTTGTGTTGAATGACAATCCCAGCCATCACATATCCATCACACAAATATAATAACTATCGCTTAGGAGTTGAGCTATGCACTGTTCTTTCAATATAAATAACAATAATGAGAGCTTGCAACTGATCTACAATGAAGAAAAAATATACATAAAAAGAGACAGTAATAAGATATCAGAGGAAACTCTTAATAGTAAAGAGAGTTTTGTTTTCAAATACCTTATTGAACACTCGTCAATATCAAACCCTCAATCTGCACGAGATGTTGAAGAATCTTTTAAATTACACTTTGACGAAGAGTTTAGCTTATACGCGTTAAAAAATATTATTGCTTCTATAAGAAAGAAATATCGAAGCTTATGTAAGAAAGCGAAGGTAGATAATAATAGCGAACTTATCTCTAACCTTTATAAGGTAGGTTACTTTATCGATCTCGATAAAAGCTCAACCAACCGTATCGCACCTAAGTACGACATCAACCAGTTCAAGCCCAGCCAGTTCGAGATGTTGAAACTGATGTTCAACACCTATCATCGAGAGCTGATTAAGGCTCTGATAACCGTGTTCACCGTCTCTTCATTTTTCCTCTTCGTTGTCTACTTTTTCCAAATCCTTTATACGACGAAGATTGCGAATGAATACAGTGAGAACACCAAACACATTGCAGCAGAAGTCATGGACTACGGTTGCGATAGCCACGGGGCTGTGCACTCGCTAAGGCACTCGCTCAACCTTGATTCTGTCGTCATGACCACACCTTATGACTCCTGCTATATCTCTAAAACACGTTCTAAGATGATAGAGCTCAATCAATTAGACGACTTCTACGATAGTGCTGACTTTGCCTATTCACGCTTCATGGATACCGAGCACGACATTGAGATGGTTGCTCGAATATCTAAACGATCTATCGAAGCTCGATACAAGAACTCACTATTGCCTCTATTAGTCGATTCGATTTCCATCCAGAAGAATGGTTACCACATCTTAAACCTTGGCGAAGAGAGTAAATCTATCTATCAAACCTCCCTACCAACGGGTGCAACCATCACCTTCTACAGTGACGACATTGTTGCACTATGGATTGCGCTTTCTCTGATACTCGCCACCCTGCTTTATCGCTCCTATATTCTGGGTTTCGTGATCTACCTGTTTCGTTGGAAACACATCTCCTTTGAAGAAGAGCCGATCATCAACACCGAAGACAACTGCGTTCTCTACTACGAGTTGTTATCTCGTGTGCGTAACGTTGGCGTTTTAAGCTTCATCAACACCATGAGACGCACCAATTTACTCACCTTTCATACTATTTTACTCATCGAGACAGTCAGAAAAGCGAAGTTAAACAACAGCCATGAGATCTATGGTGTCAACGTGTGTCCGAGTGCTTTGGTAGGGTCGAACTTCGCAAGGCTCAGAGAGCATTTAGCCGCGATGGAAGCGAATGAGTTTGTCGTAGAGATTACTGAATATTCGAACATTGGCTATGGGTGTGAGGTTATCGATAACATTAAGGATATCAAAAAGCTTGGTATCACTATCGCTCTGGATGACTTTGGTACGGGCAATAACAACATCGAAATCATCAATGTTATCTCTCCGGCCTATCTAAAACTGGATCGTTGCTTTGTTAAGGATATCGAGTCAGGAGAGCATCATCAGGGTGTATTGCTCAATATCTCGGAGATTGGACGCCTATCAAATATCACAATGATTTATGAAGGTGTCGAGACGCGTAGGCAGCAATATATCTTGTGTCAGTTAGGCTACAACTTACATCAAGGTTACCTATATAGCCGGCCTAATGACTCAAAGGAGCAATAGGCCCAGCCTAATAGAAATCTTGATCAGCAACCATTCCCTATTCAAATAATCATCGCTTATACAGCTGCTTGAGAGCCCACAAGGATGTAGGCTTCAAGTGCCCTCCCCACCAAACGTGCTTTATCTAAACATAAAAATACCCGATGCACTTTCATAAAATCCTTGCCAACTCGAATAAATAGGTTAGTGTTATACACATGTATATCACCATGCAGTTTTAATTATGACCGAATGGAAAGACGACCAGCCGATCTTTAGGCAGCTTGCCGCCAAGATCAGTGACCAAATTCTTCAGGGTGTTTGGCTAGAGCTACAAGCATTGCCCTCTGTGCGTGCGGTTGCCGCCGATCTCAAGATCAACCACCTTACTGTCATGAAAAGCTACCAGTTACTGGTGGATGAAGGCTTGGTAGAGAAAAAACGCGGCCAAGGCATGTATGTGGCCGAAGGGGCACTTCAAAAATTGAAAGAGTCCGCACACCAATCATTCATCAACACACAGATCCCAGCCATCGCTGAGACGCTAAGCATCATTGATATGAGTGTCGAAGAACTCGTGAAACAGCTAGCACAACATATAAAGGACAAGTCATGAGTACGTTACTTTCCGTGAAAAACGTAACCAAAACCTATTCAAATCAAGTGGGTGTCGAGAACATCAGCTTTGAGTTAAAACCGGGGCAAGTGCTTGGACTGCTGGGCCACAATGGCGCAGGTAAATCGACTCTGATCAAATCACTGCTTGGTGGACACAACTATCAAGGTGAGATTGAAGTAAACGGCTACCACCCTATCCACCAGCACGCAGAGCTCATGCAGCACTTGTCGTACATCTCAGATGTTAACGTGTTACCAGAGTGGATGACGGTTAAACAACTACTTCGATACACACAAGGTGTGCACCCTAGCTTCAACAAGCAAAAAGCAGAACAGACATTAAGCAGCACCAACATTAAGTTGTCTTCTACTATCAAGCAGCTTTCTAAAGGGATGAAAGTACAACTTCACCTTGCGATCATCATCGCGACTGACACCCAAGTGTTGATCTTAGATGAGCCTACACTTGGCCTAGATTTACTGTACCGCGATACTTTTTATCGCCATCTACTTGAGTGGTTCCACGACGGCGAACGCGCCATGATCATTGCAAGCCATGAGGTTTCAGAGATTGAACATTTATTAACGGATGTTCTGATTTTAAAACAAGGCCATTGTGTGCTGCAAAAGAGCATGGAAGACATCGAAAATGACTATTTCATTATCGAAGTCGCAAATAACCATTCAAGCGAGATACAGAAACTCAACCCACTGACCTCGCAATCAGGCCTGGGCACCACTAAGTGGTTATTGGAAGGTCAATACAAAGCGCAGGTTGAATCACTGGGTAACATCTATAACGTTGGTCTCGCAGATCTATTCCTTGCAACACAGACGGAGAAGGCATAATGCATCCAAGTTTTTACATGCTAGAAAAAGAACTCATCGAGCACAAAATTAACACTCGATTGCCTCTGTTTGTCGCGTTATGTGGTTTCTTACTGTTCGTTAGTCTGTTCTTCAATGGCGCAGCGCAGCATGAGTTTTTCTTCGAAATGCAAGTGAACGGTGACGTGAGCGACATCCACAGAGAGTTCGCACAAGACCTCAACTCAGTGATCTACTTTGGCGCGGGCCTTATTTCACTGATCCTATCAACGCTTTACATCCCTAAAACGCTGCGTAAAGAGCGCCAAGAAGGCAGTTCGATGTTTTGGAGAAGTATGCCGGTATCTAACGCAATGACTCACGGTGTGAAACTCGGCTTCGGTTTAGTGGTGATTCCGGCTATCTGTGCATTGTTAGTACTGTTCGCAGATTTTCTATTCTGGATATTGAACGTCTCAAGTGAACAACAACTGGCGCTATTGGTTGAACAACAATCTCTGTTTTATGTGCTGAGCAACTGGGTCGTGTTTTTTGGACGAATGATGTTAGTTGCACTGGTTTTATTGCCACTGGCAACCGTCACTCTAGCGATTTCGCAGCTGGTAAACTCTCCATTGCTTGTCATTTTCATCTCAAGCTATGCGATTAAGTTCCTCTCTGTCGCAGTGTTTGGGTTCTATGGCATCAATGACTTCCTATCTCTCATCGCGTCATTACCAATGAATGTACTCATAGCAAGCAACCCATTAAGTGCGATTGCAGAAGCGCCGATTTTATCTTTAGGTATTTACGCACTAATCGGTGTTGGTGGCTATCTACTGAGCCTAAAGCTAAATAGAACGGACGATGTGAGCTTAAAGACGCTGTTCCAACGTTAGAGTCTATCCTAAGCACGAGCCTTTATCGGGCAGTCACATCAGATATCAAAATCTAAATCAAAGCTTCTGAGAAATCGGGAGCTTTTTTATTATCAAGACGTTAACGAGTACAGGGATGCGATAACAAGGAACAAGGAACAAGGAACAAGCTTTAGTTTGGGGTAACAGGTTTAACAAACGAAGATAAACTTAGAGGAGGTATTAATGAGCTGACATTAAATTGCATTGTTGTTAATGCCTGCCAGCTCTTTAGGGATGATTTCTTTAGTCGCCGACCAGATGAAGGTCCTCAAGAGTGCTAATGAAATCGGTTTGTTGCGTTTTACATTTGATTAAGCTTTTCAGCTTTTAAAGCTTTACGATTTAAAGCTTATTTCTTTGATGCTTCTTTTGACGTGTCTTTCCAGTATTGGATACGAACGCGATGAAGCTGTGCTCTTCTCATTTTTTTCATAAGGGATATTTCCTTTTCTTTAACTGCTCTTCATGAGCTATTTTTATTGCCAACCATTCGAATCTAACGGTGTTTGACGCCCAGATCAATGATACAAATCACAAAATATATAGAGTTTTGAGTACCATTTACATCAAAGTATGACCCAGATATCAACTATGGCTCAATTCAATCCTATGAGCCGCTGTTCAAAATTAAGGTTAGTTCTCTCAGATGACAAATTCATTTCAGTATCAATACAGTTCAATGATACTAATTTAATAGACCGGACCAACGCGAATTTAGTTCCAGTGTCTTATCTTTTATTAATCATATTGCCCTTAAAGTTACGATGTAACAAATCCCACATTCAATATGAACAAATAATCGCCACATCAGCCTATACGTCACAACATCAAAATGGGATTATGTTTGTAACGGATAGAGCTTTTGATAGAAAAAAGCCGTAGTGAATAAAATTAAATGGACGTAATTATGAGTAAAGTAATTCTGCAAGGGCATATTCTAGTGCCAGACAACGACCTAGAAGCCGTCACACAAGCCTTGGTTGCGCACAAAGAACTGACACTGGAAGAAGCTGGTTGTATCGTGTTTCGAGTCAGTCAAAGCACCCTTCAACCTAATCGCTTTGAAGTGTATGAAGAATTCACTAGCCAAGAAGCATTCGAAGCGCATCAACAGCGAGTAAAAGCCTCGAAATGGGGTGAAATCTCCCAGAACGTGACGCGTCATTACCAAGTCACCGATGTTCCGACATCATAATGATACATCCACTAGCCAACCACATCATCACATTGATCAAACAAGATCCCTTGCGAATGCAGGTTATAGACTGTGTATCTCAGTTGGATTTACCGCAGTGTTATGTCGCTGCGGGCTTTGTGAGAAACCTCGTTTGGGATCACCTACATGGTTATACCTCCCCGACCCCACTCAATGATATTGATGTGATCTACTTTGATCCCATTGATACTTCCTACGAATCGGATCTTAGATACGAGGCTCTGCTTAAACAACGGTTACCCGAACTGAATTGGCAAGTTCGCAATCAAGCCTGCATGCACACTAGAAATGGCGACAAACCTTACCAAAGCTCATTGGATGCGATGAGTTATTGGCCAGAGAAAGAAACCGCAGTCGCCATAAAACAGAGCCTCACTGGGGATATCGAGTGCATTTCGGCGTTTGGTTTAGAGAGCTTGTTTGGTTTAAAAGTCACCCCCAACCCAAAGCGTAGCCGAGATATCTTTGAGCAAAGAGTACAATCCAAGAACTGGCTGACCCAGTGGCCTAAGTTAACGATTAGTCACCGTTAACTAGCTTTCGAATTCAAGCGCTAAAACCATTGACTAAAAGTCCAATCAGATCGACCATGCCCCACTTGTTAGCTGACTAACTTAGTAGCTTAGTAAGTCAGTCACTAATCAACTCATCAACCACGCGTGGCAACTAACTGCTGCGCCTTCTCGTCATACAGAGTAACGACCATGAACCAACAATACATGCTGCGAGCGCTTGAAGTTTCGCGCCAAGCCTTACCTGATTGCCAACCAAACCCACCAGTAGGCTGCGTTTTGGTGAAGAACGATAAGGTGGTGTCTGTTGGGTACACTCAAAAAGTCGGCGGAAACCACGCCGAGGTTGAAGCACTGAATAGCTATGATGGAATAATGGAAGGGGTTACCGCTTACGTGACATTAGAGCCATGTTCATTTGTCGGCAGAACACCCGCTTGCGCCAATACATTGGTTAAAGCCGGTGTAAAACACGTAATAGTGGCGATGCTAGACCCAGATCCTCGTAATAATGGTCGTGGTGTTGCGATCCTTGAATCACACGGCGTGAAGGTGGATGTGGGGTTATGCCAAACACAAGTGAGCGCTTTTTTAACCCCTTACCTTGGTAAGTCCTAGACCTTAAACAGCCAGTATTAATTCAATTTTACTCGGTAAAGCGGATTGACTGGTTTGTCGACAAAATACGACCAGATATGATTGTAGACCGCATGTTGGTTAGGGAATGGCGCTAATGCTTTTGCCTCTTCTAGATTGCACCAACGGTACTCGGTATGCTCGTCATTCAGTTCAATCGCTTGGTTGGGCGGGCATAGCACTGCAAACACAGGGATTAGTTGAATCACATTCACGTGCGCCTCGTAAAACTGCTCTAGAAACTGCGCGTTATACAAAGCTTCTACTTCAATTTGGGTCTCTTCTTCAAACTCACGCACGATAGCCTGCCAGCCTGTTTCACCCGCTTCAATCGAACCTGCGACATGGCACCAAAACTCGCCCTTCACACGCTTCATTAGTAGCATTTTCATTTGTCCGTCGATCTCTGAAATAGCGACACCGGAGACAATGGAAGTATTGAGTGGAATCATAACGTTACCTTAGTTTTCATAAGAGGGCGGCAAGGCTAACACCCTTCGTTTGTTAAATTGTCTTCTATGATTAAAAACGAGAAGTTACTCATCAATTAATGGCGTTCAAGCCATAACTCATGAGTTCAGTGTTAACCGTCTCGCTTGGCTATCCAATAATAGAACCATTTCTTATTTGAGGCGCTTTTCGATAAAGAGTAGAATCGCCGCCTTGTACTGTGTTTAACGTCTCTAAACATACACAGTAGACTCACAACCATTTATCACCACGATATAAGTATTAATACGACTATGCACTCATCAAAACCAACGCACGACTCAGAAAACAGCCACACACCTGAGCATTGCTTCACTCGTTTTCAACAGCCGATCGAGTCATATTCGTTGCCTGAGCGTTTCACATTCCCGTTCTACTACGAACCACACCCACTGTGTGAAATCGCATCTCATCAGCTTCAACAGCATCTAGAAACACAAACCGACTGGCAACACGACTTCGGGCTGGATTCTGATGAAGGTCGCGGCAAAATGTTTGGTGTGTTGCTGGTTAAAAGCCCTGAAGGTGAGCTTGGTTACTTTTCTGCTTTCTCCGGAAAAATCGCAGACCAGAACCTATTGCCCCACTTTGTGCCACCAGTATTTGACATGCTAAGCAGCGACAGTTTTTTCCATCAAGATACTGCCGACATGATGGCTGTGAATGCAAAATTCAAAGCACTACAAGCTAACGCAGAATACCTTGAGTTGTGCGAGCAACTGGCGCAGAAAAAAACGCAAGCTGAGCAAGAAATTGAAGCTCAACGTCTATTGATTATTGAAGGCCGAAAAACGCGTAAAGAACAACGTGAACAAGGTAAAGAAAACCTTGATGAGCAAGCCTTCGAGCAATTGAACAATGAGTTAAACAAGGCCAGTGTTGCCGACAAGAACCAGCAGAAGTACCTAAAACTCAACTGGGAACAGACCCTGCAAGTATTGCAGGCTAAAGTTGATGTTTTCACAACTCAACTGGCTGAGCTAAAAGAGCAAAGAGCACACATTTCTCATCAGCTTCAACACAAGCTGTTTTCACAATACGCTTTCCAAAATGCGGAAGGAAACGTTGAAGACCTTAACCAGATCTTTGAAAACACGCCAAACAAGATACCACCAGCAGGCTCTGGCGAATGCGCTGCGCCTAAATTGCTGCAATACGCGTACTTAAATGGTTACACACCATTGGCATTGGCTGAATTTTGGTGGGGTCGTTCACCGAAATCTGAAATCCGAAAGCACAAGAAATACTACGCCTCTTGCCAAAGTAAGTGTGTACCGATTTTAGGCCATATGATGAAAGGTCTAGAAGTCGATCCAAACCCATTGCTAGAGAACCCTGCTGAAGGCAAAGAGCTGGATATTCTGTTCCAAGATGAGCACATCGTTGTAATACACAAGCCGGCAGGTTTTCTATCCGTGCCGGGTAAAACCATCAAAGATTCCGCCTACACACGCGTTCAAGAAATGCATCCCGACGTTGAAGGACCATTTGTTATTCACCGCTTAGACATGGCAACCTCGGGTATTCTAATTTTCGCTCTCACACGACGTGCGAACAAGAGCTTGCAGAAGCAGTTCATTACTCGTGAAGTCGAGAAGCGATACGTGGCAATGATTGAAGGCGTTCTAGCAGAAGATGAAGGCTATGTTCGACTGCCATTGCGTGGTGATTTGTATGACCGCCCTCGTCAGATTGTCTGCTTCGAACACGGCAAGCCTGCAGAAACCAAATGGGAAGTGATTGAGCGAAACGAGCAAACCACTAAGGTTTACCTGCACCCTAAAACAGGGCGTACACACCAGTTGCGTGTTCACTGTTCACATGAAGAAGGCCTTAACATGCCTATCGTCGGTGATGGCCTATATGGCAATAAAGCCGACCGATTGCACTTACACGCGGAAAGACTTGCGCTGCACCACCCGGTGACCAAAGAGTGGATGGAGTTTCAGTTCGACGCCGAATTCTAAAATATCTCATTAATAACGAGTCTTAATGAAAGGAGCCACAACGCTTGTGGCTCCTACCTCTTTTGGGTATATATCCGCGCTTATTGCACTACATCAAGATTCACTTTGTTGTGAAGAGTAGCATGCCCACCTTCTTCTCTCCTTGAGGCCTTTGATATGTCATCAGCTGCTTTGAACTTACAACCTAACAAACTGACTTCCCCATTAATTGCGACTCAAGCACCAAGCTTGAAGCCACTTACACCCAAAAAGCCAGACTTAAACTCGGCAATGCTTAACTTAATTGAAGAAGTTAAAAACGAACTCCCACTTTACGAGTCAGAGACGTTTATCTGTGGTCCAAAAGGAAATTGCTCGGGTTGCTCTAAGAAACTACTTGAGATGGTCGACAGCGAGTTAATGTATTGGGAGCACAGTATTTCCATTGGCCAAGGCCCTAACTTCGAAGAACTGCGCCGTTTTGGTAAGCTATGCAGCAGTGTTAGACGCGGTTTAGAGCGTAACGGTTTAGTCGAAAAACGGCCAAAGAAAAGATAACAAGCAAGTCGATAATCATTACAATGTGTCTTTGGCGATTACAAGCCACCCTGCTACTAACTGATTGAACTCGTTAGCTATAAACGTAATAATGTTTTGTAATACAATTCAGTGCGCAGACCGACTTCGTAGATTCGGACTCATAGAGATAAGTTCATCGATACTTTCACCATATTCTTGAACAACTCTATCCTTCTTGTCTGACGTGCCTTAACCTTCTGTATATCAATATCACATCAATTAGAAACCTACCTTGGACAACGGAGAGCGACCTTGAAGAGACCACAACCAGTACTGGGAAAGACCGGTATGCTATTTTTTCTCGTCATAATAAGTGCTTTCCCTCCATTGACCATCGACCTTTACTTACCTGCGCTTCCGCAGATGGTCGAGGTGTTTAATACTGACCGATCAATGGTCAACCTAACCCTGAGCAGCTACTTCGTTACTTACGCCATCGGTCTTTTGTTCTGGGGGCCGCTCAGCGAAAAATTTGGTCGTAAGCCGATCCTATTAATTGGATTAGCGAGCTATATGGTCGCGAGCATATTGTGCGCGATGACCAATAGCATCGAACAGTTGATTAGTGCTCGTGTATTCCAAGCCTTTGCTGGCAGTGCTATCACCGTTATCGCTACCGCCATTGTCAAAGATCTTTATGACGGCCGAGAACGTGAAAAGATCATGGCGACTATCATGTCACTGGTGATCATCGCGCCAATGGTTGCGCCTGTATTTGGTGCCTTTCTACTGAAAATTGCTTCTTGGCGAATGATGTTTGTCACGCTCGCCATTTTTGGTGCATTTGCGTCAGTATTAGCTTGCTGCTACCGAGAAACACTCGAAAACAAATACCAAGGTTCTATATTCCGATCATGGGGAAGAATGGGCGTGGTCATGAAAAACCGCTCGTTCGTCAAGCTGCTGGTCATTTTCTCTATCATACCGATGGCGTTGATGGGCTTTCTTGCGGCGGGTTCTTATATCTACATCGATCACTTTGGATTGACCGAACAACAGTTTAGCTACGCGTTCGCATTCAATGCATTATGCGCCTCATTTGGTCCAACAATTTACATGAAGTTGTCCTACCGAATGCCGGTTCAAAAGATCATCTCAGGATGTTTTGCTTTATTAGCGCTTGCGGGAATCTTCACCCTAACCATTGGCGACCTGTCCCCTTGGTTCTTCATGTTCATCGCTGCACCAGCAACATTAATGGCGATCATCATGCGAGTACCGGGGACCAACTTGATGTTGAATCAACAAGATCATGACACGGGCTCTGCCGTCGCACTGATACAGTTCTTCAGCATGATTTGTGGCTCGCTTGGCATGGTATTAGTTTCAATCCGCCCAGAGTCACTGATTGAAAACCTAGGCTTTATCCAATTATCCATCGGTACGCTAGGCGGCCTGATGTGGCTAATGGTCAGAAACAAAGAGTTCGTGACTAATAAGCTGAATTAAAGCTCTCAAGCCTAATTGTCATTCACACTACAATAAACTTGAAAACCGCTATAACGAAATTAGAAACCGTCTACATAGGCGGTTTTCTTGTATTTGAAGACGTACATTGAATTTTCAAGCCATGAGTTTCACGCACAAAAAAGCTCCTATTAAGGAGCCTTCTTATCAGAGCCAGTGAGCACTCAGTTTGGTCAATTGTTACTAAGCTTGAGCCACTTGACGTGCTGGGTGTTTAATAAACACAGCAACCACAGCCACGATTGCAAGAGCAAAACAGTAGTAAGAGTTAGCTACAATATCCAAAGGCGATAGGTTAAATACCGAACCTAACAGCAATACCTGCGCACCGTAAGGCAACACGCCTTGAATCACACAAGAGAAGATATCCAATAAGCTTGCAGAGCGGCGTGGAGATACATCGTTCTCTTCAGCTAATTGGCGAGCCACACTACCAGAAACAATGATTGCTACGGTGTTGTTTGCCGTACATAGGTTCACCATTGATACCAAGCCTGCAATGCCTAGCTCACTTGCGCGGCCATTCGCTTGCTTAGAGTGAGAAGAACCAAATGCACGAATCAAACCGCTCACTAAGTTAGTCAGAAATGCTAATCCACCTTGGCGACGCATCAGCTCACTCAAACCACCAATCAGCATCGACAGTAAGAAGATCTCTTGCATGTTGCCAAAGCCTGCGTAGATATCTTGAGCGTAATCCGTCATACCGTAGTTCTCAATAGAACCTAGGCTCACTCCACCCGCTAGCAAGATACCAATCGTCAACACAACGAACACATTCATGCCCGATACCGCAAGGATTAGGATAGTGATGTACGGAAGGACTTTCAGCCATTCAATTGGGCCTGTTTCAGGAACTTGAGTTGCGGTGCTGTTGAAAGCAAAGATAACAATCGCGATAAGTGCAGCAGGAAGTGCTATACGGATGTTCTCTTTAAACTTGTCTCTCATCTCACAGCCTTGCGAGCGAGTCGCGGCAATCGTGGTATCTGAGATGATAGAAAGGTTGTCACCAAACATAGCGCCACTTAGCACTACGCCAGCGGTTAGAGGAATACTCATACCAGCTGAGTCAGCAATGCCTAGTGCAACAGGAGCAACCGCAGCGATAGTACCCATAGAGGTGCCCATTGCTGTCGCAATGAACGCCGAAATAAGGAAGATGCCCGGTAGGATCATGCTCGTTGGGATAGCCGATAGACCAAGGTTTACCGTCGCGTCCACGCCACCAGAAGCTTTAGCCACAGCAGCAAAAGCACCCGCCAATAGGTAGATCATACACATTGCGATAATGTCTTTGTGACCCACGCCACCTAAGAACTGCTCAATCGCACGGTTCAATTTATCTTTGCTCAATAGCAACGCTAACATCACAGCAGGCAGAGCCGCAATCGGAGCTGGAAGTTGATAGAAAGCAAAATCGACGCCTTGTAGCGACAGGTATGTACCCACGCCAATAAACAGCGCAAGGAAAACGATCAGAGGGATAAGCGCCACTGCAGAAGGGGCAATTACCGCGTTAGAATTTTTTGAATTGGACATGGAACGACAACACAATAGAACAGGAAGGTGAGCAGACTAATGTCACACTTAGAACTTGTCAACGTCTAGACGTCTAAACGCCTAATTTAATGCAAAGTAATAAGAACCCTATTGAGCATCACGTAATAAAAAAGGCTATTTACTCATCAGTAAACAGCCTTTCGATAACAGATAGTGCGCCGCTAGAAGTTAGCGTTTCTGCTTGAACGTTACTTGGTATTCACCAATGCCTTCGTAGTGGAAGGTCGTTGGTTTATCGAATTCCATTTCCACGATACCGCAGTAAGAGCCCGTGATAATGGCTTCACCCGCTTGGAAATCAACACCACGACGTGTCATGTAGTTAATCAGCCAGTAAATTGGGCTTGGTGGCAGTGTATTCGGGTGCTTACCGTCGAATGCTTGAACTTGCTCGCCTTGAGTCACTTCAATACTGATCTCTGCAGAAGTGAACGCTTTTTCGCGATCAATCTCAGAGCCAATAAATAGACCTTGGTTTACTAGGCCATCGGCCAGCTTTTCATAGAACTCAGCGCCGCTGTCATCCGCAAAACGAGACTGCATTAACTCAAGTGCCATGTGGCAAGAACCAATCGCTTCGTTGATTTGCTCTTCGCTGTAGCCTTCTTGGCTTGCAGGCAGGCTCTTAGCAAGCGTAAATGCGATTTCAGGCTCAACGCGTACTACGCCGTTGTCAGCAAACAGTTCACAAACTTCGCCTTGTTGAACGCTGCCCGAGAAGATTGGCGCAACAACAAACTTGTCTTCAGCCAGAGGAAGTAAGCACTTCCAACCGCCGACTTTATCGCTTTTCAAATCGATCATTGAAGATTGGATCTTTAGCGCATCTTCCAAGTTATTCGGACGGTACTGTTCGTCCAATCTTGGTGCTTTGGTGCCAGCAACACGACGACTCAACAGTTCTTCAGCTGCTTGTTTAAATACATTTGTCATATAATACCACCTTTAGTTTTATGACCAGTATAATATCGGATTTCTTAAAGCTTGAATAGACAATTCAACAACGGTGCTACACCGAAAATTCAGCCATCAATTTTCGCATATTCTAGACGCAAACAACTGAAACTATTTTGATTTAAATGTAAAAAAGCCAGTAAGTTCGTTACTGGCTTTTCGATGTGTTGCTGATGGTTAGGCTTTACTGCCCTTTCAACGTCTTCTTCAAATTCTGCATGAAGTTTCTGAAGTGAGGCATAAAATCAACAAACAGAGGGTGTTTTCTATCTTGCATCATCAATGGGCCTAACAAGCGAATGCTCACTCCTAGTCGCGCTGCTGATTGCTCATCTAAGCCGCTGTCATGTTTGATCTTCTCAACAATCGCGAACATATCTTCTCTGTCTTCAATTTCAAACTGCATGGTTTGAAGTTCACGATCTTCTTTGATGTTCACTTCTTCGATAGTGATACGGTAGTTATTGTGTTTGCCTGTGAATGCTTTCATTTGGACCTCCTAAAATGCTTAAAAAGTGTTTTGGTTAGCTCTTCATGAATCGTTCGAGCTTAGGTTTAACCGTCATCGACATCACGACCATGATCGCAAGGCCAATGGGAAGTGCGGCAATAAATCCATTAAACCATCCACTGGTAAACGCCGATGTATCCGAAAATCCAATGTTATTTGCCGCTGTTACAAATGCCATCATGGACTCCATTATGAATGCCATGATCAGTCCTACGATCAGGTTGCGAACTTTCTCGCTATAAGTTGTGAACACTCTAGCAACGGCTTTGGTGACTAAAGCCATCATCACCGTGCCCATTGGCATCATGATCACGACAACAAGGGCTAACGAAGAAAGCCAGTTGCCAATAAATTCCTCGCCGAATCCGACATTCATGTAAGTCATCACAGCCGTTAAACTGCCGCCAATCGTCAGCATTAAGCTCATCATGACCAAAACTTTGTATAAAACCGGTGTGCCTTTTTGCTCAGGAAGAGTTGGCGTTAGAGTTGCTTGAATCGTCATATCTATTTCCTGTCTTGAATTTACGAACAATTAAGTTGATAATGTCAACTATAAATACAGTAGTTGATAATGTCAACTATATTTCTAAGGATCGTTTATGTCTGATAACACATCGCTAGAATCAATCTTTCGTCTAGTGCACTCTTTGAAACGTCAAATGAGCGAACAGATTGAGAGCTTAGACTCAGAGATCGCACCTATGAACATTCGTGTCATGAAGATCATTACTAAGAAGTCTCCATGTACCGCTATCGATATCGCACACTTCCTAGATCGTGATAAAGCACAGGTCACTCGGCTCATTAATGCCTTGATCAATCAGGAACTTGTGAAGAAGTCTCCGAACCCGGAAGACAAGCGCAGCCAGTTATTGATTCTGACTGATAAGGGTCAAGAGATCATGAGTAAGGTCTCGGATATCGATCGAGACATGCTGAAGAGAATGACCAAAGGCATGGCCGAAGACGAGTTAGAACAATTCAGAAAAATTGCGAAGAAAATGGCGCAGAACTTAGAAAGCTGATCTTAAAAATAAAACGAAAAAACGCCACCGAATCGTAAGATCGGTGGCGTTTCGTGTATAAGTTGGGTTGTACAGCTTAGTGGTTTAGCTATGTCTATTTGGATGACAGCTCTAATTCGATGCTAGTTTCCACCATGCCTGAACAGGTACAGGCTCTGAGATCACCAAACGTTCACCCATCACCGGGCTTACCATTTGTACATCTCGCTCTTTGCTTATCGCCAGTGCTTGTTCCATTGGGTCTTGCCAATCATGCATAGAAAGGTCGAAGGTACTGTTGTGGATTGGCATCATCACCTTACCTTGCAGATCAATGTGTGCCTGAACACTCTGTTCTGGGAACATATGAATATCCGCCCAAAGTGAGTTATACGCACCCGTTTCAACCATGGTTAAATCAAACGGCCCAAAACGGTCGCCAATCTCTTTAAAGCCATTGAAGTAACCAGAATCACCGCTAAAGAAGACTTTCTTGTCTGAAGCGTTAATAACCCAACTGCCCCACAGTGTTTGGTCACGATCAAGCAAGCCACGACCAGAGAAATGCTGTGTCGGTGTCAACGTGAACTCAATGTCTGAGGCCGTTGCCGATTCCCACCAGTTCAATTCGATGATCTTCTCTTTATCCACGCCCCACTTTTCCAACAGTGCGCCCACTCTTAATGGCACTAAGAACGTCCCTACTTTGTCGGCTAATACCTTCACGGCACCTTTGTCTAAATGGTCGTAGTGATCATGGCTGATCACTACCACATCGATGTCAGGTAGATCTTGCAGTGAGATTGGGGTTGGGTGAAAGCGCTTTGGCCCCATCCATTGCACTGGTGATGCTCGATCACTGAACACAGGGTCAGTCATCACTAGCTTGCCATCTAGCTTCATCATCACACTTGAGTGACCTAAGCGGTACGCAACGTCTTCTGTCTCTTCGATCAATTGCTCGGCTGTCATCGGAATCAAAGGCAATGCAGCACGTGGCACTGGCTCGTTTCTTTCCACAGTCACGTATGCTTTCAAGATTGAAAAAATATCAGACATACCCGATTTGTATTCCAACTCACTGTTAGCAAACTTCTTTGGAAGCTTATCTAGATTGTCGTTTGATTGTGAACCTGTGCTTACGATAGCGACCACGGCAAGTACTCCTAAAATCGGTAATAGATATTTTTTCATTGGTATCTCTTTAACCGTTGGGATAGACCCAACACATAAACTACACCGACTAGTTTATATGCCAAAACCAAAAAGTAAACCACCGAGTGTAATTTTTAATTTATCTAGACGTAAGCGTGTCAAAGTCGATTTTGGAAAAACCAATTTTGGCAACGAGTTAACTTAGTTATTTAGCTAGTAAGAAAGGTTAATCAGCAGACCATACATTCTTGAAATCTGGCCATCCCCAGTTGGTAATGGCCACGTTTTTCAAAATGCCTTGAAAACGCACGGTTTGTAGGTGATGGAACATAGGCACTAGCCAATAATCAGAAATCAACGTCGATGCAACAGGCTCCAACTCTGCCAAGTAATTCGGCAGTTCAACTGAGGCTTTGTGATGATCTAAGCGCTGTTTAAGCCAATCACTGTTCATCTCTCCGAGCGCGGAATGCAATACAGGGTCATTCATCAACCACGAGAACAGCGAAGATGGCGCATTATCATCGAGATTCAGGTTACACAATACCAAATCTTCTTTTAAATCGCCCCGCTGAGAAAGCAGCGCCAACTCTCGAAAGCTATAGGTGTTCACTTCAACTTCCACTCCATGTCGTTTAAGGATGTCCGACACGCAAATCGCACACCGATAAAGGGCATAGTAGTTATATACCGCAATGCTCAATTTCTTAGGCAACTCGCTCTCTCTGGAAGGCGTTCGATACAGCTTCTGCCAACTTGGCAATATGTTCTGAGCCAAAGAGACACTGAATAATCCTTGGTTTTGCTCCAGTTGCGCCAAAATAGCCTGAGGGTTTACAAGGGCTGATAGGTACTTACGTTGCTCGTCGCTTAACGGATTCACTGCTGAGTTTTGATTGAACAGAACAAACAAACAACCATCTTCGATTCGACTACGAAGCCCGTCAGTTTCAGCCGAGACTAGCTCAGTGTCGCTTTTCCCTAATTGGTGAAAACAGGCGGAGTCTTCATAAGGTGACACCTGCATCTGGCTATCATCGAATCGAGCACTACCTGTCATCGACTCTTCAAACTGCCAAATAGTCACTTCATCGGTTAAAGAGCGACACCCGTAAAAGTGTTCGAATGCCGAGAGCTTGATGCGCTCACTATTGGTTTCAACCACTCTGAAAGGGCCAGTACCGATCACAGCATGAGACATTGAGCTCAATGGTAATGGTTCACGCATCACTTGCTCGGCGGGTTGAATCGAATACTTAACACCAGCAAGCAACCCCGCAAAACCTGTGTCCGCTTGGGTTAATTTAAAACTGATCCTTAATGGCTGCTCACTGTAGATGGAAGCGACATGATCTAACTCAGCTTGATAGAAAGGCAGAGCTTGTAGAGCAGTAAACAAAGCAACCAGCTGCTTGGCATCTACTGGCTGACCATCATGAAAAGTCAGACCGGGGCGCAGATAGAAAGTCCAAACCAGTTGCTCTGTGTCATATTCCCAATGGTGAGCTAATTCAGGCTTTAACTCACCTTTACCATTACACGTCACTAGGCAGCTAAAAACCTGTCTTATCAAAAATCGTTCGCTACTGCGGTGTATATGGTGCGGAAACAAATCCTCAAACTTACGCTTATAGGTTAATTGAACGTGCAGCAGCCCTTCACGCATGGTCGCGCCGGAAGTTTCTTGCAGTAAAGAACCAAACACAGCGCGGTCATTATCCAATATGGAAAGTGCTTTTTCGTACTTGCCCTGCTCTATCAGTTTACTTGCAACATGCTGCGCCAACTCTGAATTGCTAAAACGCAGTGTTAAGTTAGAGCGTTGATTCCTGCCAACTTTTGGCTCCCACACCACCCATTCAGCTTGATGCATCTTACCAAGTAAGGTTCGAGCGTGACGCAAGCTTGTAAACAGCATATCCGCTACTTCGGCTAGGGTGACTGAATGAGAAATGTTTGGCTCGAACGACTCTAGCCGCGTGTAGTAACGCATCATGTTTAGATCAGACAAATAATGAACCTTTTAAAGATAGCTCTTCCTAATTAAGCCCATTATAAAACACATTCATCAAAAAGTAGTGTAATGCGACCAAAACAGGAACAACCAATAAAAATAACATCTGTTTTTTAGTTCCTCTTAATTATCCATAATGAACGGGTCAGCAACAAACCATAGGTTGTAAATAAAGCCTAACCAGAGAGAGTAATGACCATGAGAAAATACTATCTTAACAAGCTAAAAAGCACCTGCAGTAAGCTCGAAAGAGAAGCACTACGAACACTTTTAGATCTATGTAACTGGCGTTATTAGTACACTTTTTAGCACCGAGTAAACGCGAGTTGGGTACAACCTAATATGCTCCTACCCCCAATATGAGTTAGGTCTCAACTCGCTTTTCCATTCCAATTCCCCTCTCAAGCCTGCTGTACCAATAGCTCACACAATCGATAAATTTCCGTTGTCGACTCGACAAATTTAATTCGTTTTCTTAGTTGAACGAAAAGCCTTAAGGTTCGCCCCGAAGCAAGCAAGGAGCCTCAGAAAAAACTGAAAGCTCAGCTAACAACTAATTTATTTGCAGTTACCAATCAGGTATTAACTAAGGAAACGCCATGCGTATCGCAATTCTTTCTCGCAACGAAAATCTATACTCTACCGCTCGTCTAAAGCAGGCTGGAGAAGCACGTGGTCATCAGGTCGATGTTATCGACACGTTGCACTGTGATATAGATATCGCGAGTAACAATCCGAAGATTCGCTACATGGGTGAAGAGCTACCTCAATACGATGCTGTTATTCCACGTATTGGCGCTTCCATTACCTTTTACGGAACTGCGGTTGTTCGCCAATTTGAAATGATGGGCACTTTTTGTATCAATGAGTCAGTAGCAATCAGTCGCTCTCGCGACAAACTGCGCTCACTACAACTGTTGTCTCGTAAAGGTATTGGCTTACCAAAAACAGGTTTCGCTAGCCGCCCAGACAAGATTCAAGACCTGATCAAAAACGTAGGCGGCGCGCCACTTGTGATCAAGCTTCTTGAAGGCACTCAAGGTATCGGCGTTGTACTAGCAGAAACAAACAAAGCAGCAGAAAGCGTTATCGAAGCGTTCATGGGCCTAAAAGCGAACATCTTGGTTCAAGAGTTCATTGAAGAAGCAAATGGCGCAGACATCCGTTGTTTTGTTGTTGGCAACAAAGTAATTGCTGCAATGAAGCGTCAAGCTGGTGAAGGTGAATTCCGCTCTAACCTGCACCGTGGCGGCACTGCTCAGCTGGTTAAACTAACCAAAGAAGAGCGCGCAACAGCAATCAATGCAGCGAAAATCATGGGATTAAACCTATGTGGTGTAGATATCCTACAATCTAAGAACGGCCCAGTAGTAATGGAAGTAAACTCTTCTCCAGGCCTAGAAGGCATCGAGAAAGCAACGGGTAAAGATGTAGCAGACATGATTTTCGAATTCATCGAGAAGAATGCAAAACCAAACGCTAACCGTACTCGTGGCAAGGGCTGATTGAATACCGATAACTCATGATTGGAAAGAAAATGAACAATAAAATGATCATAGGGAATACCGAAGCACTTTGCTTACCAGAGTTAGGGATAACTGGACTACATACACGTGTTGATACAGGGGCTAAAACCTCTTCTCTACACGTAGACAATCTACTATGTGTTAAATCAAATGGTGAGAAATTCGTAGAGTTCGACCTTCACCCAGACGTTTATCACCTAGAAGAGACGGTGCGCTGCAAGGCGAAACTGAAAACAAGTAAGAAAATTAAATCATCTAACGGCGAAGTTGAACACCGTTGCGTGATTGAAACCATGCTAAGAATCGGTGGCCAACAATGGCCGATCGATATCACGCTAAGCAACCGTCAAGACATGACTTACATGATGTTGCTTGGACGTCAAGGCATGAGTGACAAAGTGATTGTTGACCCTGCGGGTGAATTCCTGCTGACTCACTAATCCGAGTCATCGTAACCGCTCCACAGGTTATAACTAAAGCTACTCACAACGATATAAGGCCAGTCTCATGACTGGCCTTATTGCTATCTATTTTTCTATTTCTACTTTCAGCTCTGAATACACGACTTTGCATTCAGACTTCTGATCTATTTCTTCGATTTACCATGAGATTGAAAACCAAATCGCCCAATCGATAAAAGTAATTTCTTGGTTTTGATTTTCGTCACTCGCCAATGTGTAACAGGCCTTCTTGGGGCACTCATCAGCAGGTGTTCAAAAGCCTTCTGACTGAAATCGACTTGCCCACCATGCGCCACCAGCAAGGTATCGAGCTGCATGTCATAAATGCGCGATACAGACGCTCGATACTTATTAGGGTGAAAGATAGGAAACGGCGGAATCAGCTTCTTCTTAACCTCGACCATTAAATCGGCAACATAAGCCACGCTGTGTGATGGGCAATAGACCGAGAGATCACGGTCGGTATGGCCCGGTGTTTCAAGAACCAACCAATCATCAAACCCTGGAATACTATCCCCATCAGACAGCTTGTAGTCCGGCTTTAACTTTCTTGAATACCATAGGTTTGCTTTAGGCTTGCCTAAGCGGTTCGCCATCCACCTAGCAAGCGCTAAGTCGGTCAGGTGCATCAAAATGCCATCGATGCCGTGATACCAATCTTTGTCTCGGTTTGCTGCCACCAAGTTACAGCTCGTGAGCTTTCTGAGCTTGTGCGCTGCCCCTGCATGGTCAGGATGCATGTGTGTCACCACAACCGTGTGGAGATCAGAAAAATCACGCATAAGTTCGGTTTCAATAAAAGCCTTCAAATGCGGAATATCGGCTCGACATGCGCCATCGAGCAACAGTAATTTGTCCGGATACTCCACCAAGTACATGTCTTGGATGTAACCTTTAATGGTATGCAGCTGCAAACCCACTCCTTGTGATAATTCAACTGGTCAGACCTACACCATAGCAAACTCATATTTATTTGTAACAAATTTGTTAACTATAAAATCACATCAAAGTACCATGCTCTTCCGCTCTTTTATCGTGACGACAAAATACGTGATTTGTTGACCTAAGTTATTAGGACTATATATGCGCCTCTAATTTATTGTCTGAGTGCTATACATGAACCAATTAATCGATGCTCTTTCTACCCAAGGTTATTTCGTTTGGGATGACTTCTTAACTCATGAAGAAGTGGTGGCATTGAGGGATTGCATTCCAGAGAACTGGAAAAAGGCTAGGATTGGCCGTAACGATGAAGTAACGCGAGAGTCGACCATTCGTAGTGACAAGATTCAATGGGTGCGCCGCGATATGGGTCAGCCAGCATCTCTGTTCCTAGACAAAATGGAACAAATTCGTTTAGCGGCAAACCAAGCGTTCTTTTTGGGTCTGTTCGAGTACGAAGCGCACTTTGCTAAATACGAAAAAGGCGACTTCTACCAGAAGCACTTAGACTGTTTCAAGGGCAATGAAAACCGCCGCCTGACCACTGTGTTCTATATGAATGATGAGTGGACAGAAGAAGACGCTGGTGAACTTGTGGTTTACGACCTAAAAGACAACCACATCGCGACCATTCCACCAAAGTCAGGCCGCTTATTTGTGTTCTTATCTGAACAGTTCCCACACGAGGTACTGCCGACAAACACAGAGCGATTCAGTATTGCAGGTTGGTTCCGTATTAACGGCGTGAAAGACAACCAACTCGATATCGCACACTAGAACAAAGCCGATTATAACAAGCTCTAGCTTATTCAAAGCCTCTCCTTCGAGATAATGCCGTTCGGATAAGCATTATTGCTTGAACCTGAACGGATATTTGGCTGGGACAAAGAGGACTGAACGTGGAAACGTTCGGTCCTTTCTTTTATCTGGAAGAATGAAGTGACTTAAACTGTCTCTCATCCTTTTCAGTTTTACAGGTAGAGTTCCGTCTGGACTTAAAGCTAACCAACGTAATTGCGCATCAATAAGGTTAATTGCGGCGGTAAAACTGACCCTAGTCGCTCGAACCCCGGCTTCTGAAGCTATCTTAACCATCTCTAATCGCACTAAGTTATAGGCAAGTAATACGCCCCAAAGCTCTTGCTTCACACCGGCAGAAAAACGACTTCGTAAAGTGACGTGACTTTGCAGTTGAGTCTGTTTAATTTCACCATAACCTTCTTCTATCTCCCAGCGTTGCCAGTAAATACGCAGCAGGCTTTCTAGCGAGTATCTACTAGGGTCTGTAAGTGAAGTAATAAAACCTTTTATCTCGCCTTTTGGCTCTTGATATAGGACTAATCTAGCTTCCCAACGTGCGGGTAAATTCGGATTCTGCCGTTGAGCTTGAGGAGAGATGGGCATTGAGATGAGCATGTCGTTCTCCGCATATTTCTCCAACACTTCATAGCGTAGCTTACGTTTTGCAGGCATTAACCAGTGAGCATTTTCCGCACTCTCTTGCCACGACAACAAGAGGTCTGCCGAGAAATAACAACGATCAAATAAGGTCAATGAATGTGCGGGGATATCATTGAATAGACGCTTAGCTAAGGTCGTTTCACCGACATGACAGCCATCAAAAGCCGCCCCCATAATCATTCGAGTTTCTGTTGACATCAAAGCGACTAAACGAAGTTGAGGGTAAGGTTTCAATTTTTTAGAGATGAACCCAAATTCTTCAGCGTTCTCTGGGGAATCTTGGCACCTAAATGTTGTTCCATCCACAGCAAGAACATTAAGCTCTAAGTCTTTATCTTGTTGAAGGATATCTCCGTTCCAAGCCTTTACCGTTGTGTGAAACAGAGCCGCTAATGGACTCTCATCTAGACGTCGGCGTGAATCAGTTAGGACACTAGGTGCAACACGAGACCAGCTATCTTCAGGTTTAGGCTGAAGCGCAATGTCTAATGAACTGCATACCTCTTTGATAGACATGTTGCGTTGCAGCCCCATCCAAATAACTAACCAGACAGCTTGCTGAGCGGGAAGCCGACGTCGTCTTATGCTCGCTTTATTGGTTTCAAGAAGAGCTTGTTCTATCCACTCAATCTGAATGGCGTCGACGACAGATTCATAATTGTCGGCATCTTCAATGGTCTCGTGTGCCATTGCTAATTCTTGTTCAAGCATAAAAAATCCCCATCAACGTTGTTGATGGGGATTATCTGCTAACTGCAAGATCGTTCAAGTCTTCTTAAACGATCGGCATTATCTCCTTCGAGAGGCTTTTTTATGGAACAAATATTGAGCGAGTATTGAACAACATACCTCTTAAAAACCGCACGCAATAAATATTAAAACCATCAATAACTTTTCTCTTAAATGAAATCGAAATGAATCTTTCATATCAGTGAAACGGTTTAGCCACTTAAGTGAAATACGCCCTGTTCAAGATAGCTTCAAACGACACCCCTACCGTCTCGTTAACACTCTAATTCAATACCTCTACATCGATTTCATCCAAAAGGAAAAGAAGATGAATAAGCTAATTTTGGCAGGCGTTCTTTCCGCAACAGCGGCAATGCCAGCGTTCGCAACGACTCAAGTCACTTGGTGGCACGCAATGGGCGGCCAACTTGGAGAAACCGTCAATAAGATTGCGACTGACTTTAATGCGTCACAAGATGATTACAAGATCACGCCAATCTATAAAGGTTCATACACAGAGACCTTAACAGCGGGTATCGCGGCATATCGAGCAGGCGAAGCTCCTAACATTCTACAAGTATTCGATGCCGGTGCTGCAACCATCATGAACGCGAAAGACGTCGCGAAACCGGTACAGGATATTCTGGTTGAGTCTGGATACAACTTTAATTCGAACGACTACCTAGCGGGCGTTCGTAACTTCTATGCAGACAGCCAAGGCAAGATGATTGGTATGCCTTTCAACAGTTCGACCCCAGTTCTTTACTACAACAAAGACCTTCTTGCGGAAGTAGGTGCCGACGCGCCTAAGACTTATGAAGAGTTAGAAGTGGTGGCCAAGAAGTTGAAAGCAGAAGGCCACATTGCGTTTTCTCAATCTCTAACGCCATGGATCATGTTCGAGAACTTCAAGTCTCGCCATAACCTGCCAGTCTCTGACCAGAACAACGGCTACGACGGCCTATCCACTAAAATCATGTTCAACACCAAAGACATGATGATGCACGTTAGCAAGATGAAAGAGTGGTCAGATCTAGGTTACTACAAGTATTACGGCAGCGACTGGGATGCAAACCAAACCCCTTTCGAGCGCCAAGAAGTGGCGATGTGGATGGGTTCTTCAGGCTCATTCGGTGGCTTACGTAATCGCGTACCTTTCGAACTCGGCACCACATACCTTCCATACTGGAAATCGGTTAACCCAGACGCAGGCTTAACCTTCATTGGCGGTGCTGCTCTGTTTGCACTCAATGGCCATGACCAACAGCAAGACAAAGGTGTAGCAGCGTTCTTTGATTACCTGACGAAGCCTGAAACTCAAGTCTACTGGCACAAAACCACTGGTTATGTACCTGTAACAACGGCTGCCTATGAGCTAGCGAAAGAGTCTGGCTACTACAACGAACAACCAGATGCAGAAGTGGGCGTTAAGCAGCTAAGCCTAAAATCGGGCGAATGGACTAAAGGTTACCGCTTAGGTTACTACCCTCAAATTCGTGAAGTGATGCATCGTGAATTCGACAATATCTTCGCCGACCGCTCTAGCGTCGAGAACAGCCTAGATAAAGTCGAAGATGAGAGCAGCAAACTGCTGAAACGCTTCGCTCGTACGATGAACTAATTTGGCTTAATAAACCAAAGCCGTTCATTGCTCCTCACCACTTGTCACTGCGTCATTAAAAACGTAATGGCAAGGTGTGAGGAGATTCTTCACTAGCGCCATTTCTTGCTCCAAAAACTACAACTCAACTGGATGCATTCCTTTGCTATAGCGCGAGTGCTCACCGTAACTAACAGTGATAACAGTCACTAATTTTTGGGGATTACCCTGTGGAACGACGTCAGCAATTCTTTTACTCTCCGCTGCCTTACCTATTTTTGGCGCCTCAGATACTCATCATTGCGGTTTTCTTTATCTACCCAGCGACAAAGGCAGTTTACCTGTCCTTCATGCTAGAAGACCCTTGGGGCACCTCTTCCATCTTCGTGTGGTTCGAAAACTATCAGATGCTATTCGAATCGAGCGAGTATCTGAACTCGATTGGCTTCACATTAATGTTCGCAATCGTGGTCTCTTTCTTATCGCTTGCCTTAGCGCTGCTGCTCGCGGTTAAAGCCGACAACATCATTCACGGACAAGGCGCTTACAAGGTCACTCTTACTTGGGTTTACGCGGTTGCTCCTGCGATTGCAGGCGTAATCGGTGCTTTCTTGTTTAACCCACACATTGGCGTGTTTACCGAGATATTTGCGGTTATAGGCTGGGACTTTAGCTTCCAAACCGACCCTTTAGATGCCACGTTTGCTCTGATTTTGGTTTCGGTTTGGAAACAGGTTTCGGTGAATTTCATCTACTTTCTGGCTGGGCTTCAATCGATCTCTTACGCCGTAAAAGAAGCGGCGATGCTCGATTGCGTCAGCGACTCGAAACGTTTCTGGACCATCACTTTCCCACTACTCGCGCCAACTGGTTTTTTCCTACTGGTCATCAACCTCACCTACTCCTTCTTTGAAACCTTTGGCGTAATCGACACCATGACCAATGGCGGCCCGGGTGGCGGTACAACTTCGTTAGTCTACAAAGTGTATCGAGATGGTTTTGTTGGCGCAGATTTAGGCGGCAGCTCCGCACAATCTGTTGTGCTGTTACTACTGGTACTCACTCTCACATTCATCCAGTTTCGCGTTGTAGAAAAGCGTGTTCACTACTAGCCCATCACAGCTGGATTTTAACGCGACAGGAGTTATTTATGAAAAGTAATAAGGTCTCTGACCACCTAATTTTAATTGCTGGGATGCTGTTTATGTTGGTCCCTATCTGGCTAATCTTTGCCAGCTCGACGCATAACCCGAACACCATTGTCAGCGAAGGCCTGCAATGGCTACCGGGCGATAACTTTACGGCTATTTATAGCGAAGCTTGGAACAAGAGTATGGGCTTCAGTGGCGAAGTCACCGCCAGTAAAATGATCGCCAACTCAATGATCATGGGGCTAGGTTTTGCGATCGGTAAGATCATCATTTCGATGATGGCGGCGTATGCTTTGGTCTACTTTCGACTGCCTTATGCTACAGCTTGGTTCTGGTTGATATTCGTGACGCTGCTACTGCCATTAGAGGTTCGTATTATCCCTTCCTATGAAGTTGTCGCAAGGCTTGGGCTGCTTAATAGCTACACAGGTTTAATTCTGCCTTTGATCGCCTCAGCCACCGCGACGTTCTTTTTTAGGCAATTCTTCAAAACCATCCCCGATGAATTGTTAGAAGCCGCACAGTTAGATAACGCGGGGCCATTTCGATTCTTTGTCGATATCTTGCTGCCTCTTTCTAAAACCATGATCGCCGCGATCTTCATCATCATGTTTGTGGTGGGTTGGAACCAATACCTGTGGCCAATCATGATGACCACAGACGAAGGCTACAACACCATCGTGATGGGCATAAAACAAGTACTCAACAACATCAATGAAACCAGTTTACCGCGCTATGACTATGCTTTCGCTATGGTGATTTTAGCCATGTTGCCACCCGTATTAGTGGTGGTTGTATTTCAGCGTTGGTTTGTAAAAGGGCTAGTAGAAAGTGAAAAATAATAACGACACAACTCAAATGAACAATAACCGCATTCAATCTCTCAATGAGTACAAGACATCTCACCAGCCTTCTCACCAAGCTATCCACAAAAATACAGAGGACACCTCGATGCCAAACCTAAAGCAGACGCTAGCGCACAACCAAGCCACTCACGATCGTACGCGTAAAGCTCCCACCATGTTGGGTATCAAAAACTTGGTCAAGACGTATGAAAACGGCCATCAAGCCGTCAAAGGAGTCTCTCTTGATATCGATGAGGGTGAGTTCCTTGTTTTGGTGGGTCCTTCTGGTTGTGGCAAGTCTTCTATTTTGCGTTCCATTGCGGGTTTAGAAAGCATCTCTGGCGGTGAGATACACTTGGGTGGTCGTCGGGTTGATACAGAGAAACCTGCCCTGCGTGATATCGCGATGGTCTTCCAGAATTACGCGCTCTACCCTCACATGACGGTGTATAAAAACCTCGCTTATGGCTTAAAGAACCGAGGTGTCAGTCAGCACCTTATTGAAGATAAAATTGAGAAAGTCGCCAAAACGCTGAAGATCGAAGAATACCTAGACCGCAAGCCAGCCAAACTTTCTGGTGGTCAACGTCAACGTGTTGCTATGGGGCGAGCGATCGTTCGCGACCCACAGCTGTTCTTGTTTGACGAACCTTTGTCTAACCTAGATGCCTCGCTACGTGCCCACATGAGATTAGAAATCAAAAAGCTGCAACGCGAGCTTGGCGTGACCAGTGTTTACGTCACTCATGATCAAGTTGAAGCCATGACACTGGCTGACAGAATTGTGGTACTCAACAACGGTCAAATAGAGCAAGTCGGGACACCAAGAGAGGTCTACCACCAGCCAGCCAGTACCTTTGTGGCAAGCTTCATTGGCAGCCCAGCGATGAATTTCTTACCAGCAACACTCGACGACGGCTACCTTGAGATTGGCGACCAGCAAATGTACTTGCCCGAATACGCCCACGTAAAAAATACAGCCATCACACTTGGTATTCGCCCAGAACACTCTGAGGTTTGTGCCGATTTAGTCATGAACGCGCTGCCGCTTGAATTACGCATCAGTGTGGTTGAGCCTTTAGGGCCAAATCAATTGGTTCATGGCCTTGTGAACGAACAACCCTTTATTGCAGTAACACCCGAAACGACGCTGTGCCAAGCCGTCCCTCTCGGGCTAAGCATCGATAAATCCAACCTGCATATTTTTGACAATCTTGGCAAACGCATTCACCCAAATAACTTCACATCACAGGAGTCACACGAAGATGCGACAAGCTTAACGACGGCTCTAGCTTAATCGAGTACACTGATATTTAATGCGTTTTTACGGTGCGTCTTTAAGAAGGATTAATTATGTCGTCTATCATCGTAGGTCATCGGGGGGTCGCAGGTACTCACCCAGAAAATACCAAAGCAAGCATTGAACAAGCGGCTAAACTCGGCTTGAAATGGATTGAAGTTGATATTCAGCCCACTCAAGATGACCAACTGGTCGTTTGTCACGATCACACGCTTGAGCGCTGCAGCGATGGCAAGGGTCGAGTTGATGAACACACCCTTGCTGAACTGCGTCAGCTCGATTTTGGCAGTTGGAAGTCTGAGCAGTTCGCTGGAGAAAAAATACTGACGTTGGAAGAGTTACTCGCACTTGTTGAGCAGCATGATCTTAGCGTCAACCTCGAAATCAAAGTCGACAGCCGACATCAAGCCCCTTATGTCGTTGATTTGCTGCACGACGAGTTGATTCGCTCAAATCTAGACACCGATAAGGTCTTACTTTCGAGCTTCAGCCATCAAGTCGTTGCTGAAATGGCTCGCCATTTACCGAGATATCGAGTGGGAGTAATCACAGAGCAACTGACTCAAGATGATCTTATACTCATCAATGAGGTCAAAGCGTTCAGCTGTCACATGAACTATGAACACGTTGATCAGAGCGATCTTGACACACTCAACGAAGCGAACATTCAAGCATGGTGCTACACCGTAAATGATCCGTCTCGCTTCAAATTTCTCTCAAAAGTAGATGCTGTATTTACTGATTTTCCGAATCAATTCAACCCTATAAATTGACCTCGTAAATACCGAAAAAGTACCCCCTGAGAGACTTTAAAATTAACCCTGAAAAACCTGAAAATTAGGTAGCAAACACAAGTGAGTAGGAGTACATTCCGCTACTCACTTAGTTTCACTAGCTCGCCTTATTAGACAGCTTCATTGGTTACTTAATTTATGGATCTCATTTTTAGTCCAACCTTCCCAATTTTGGGTGCAATCTTCATTTTCGCCGCTATTGTTCGTGGCTTCTCAGGTTTTGGTTTCACCTTAGTGGCATTGCCATTGAGTGCGTTATTCGTGCCTGTTATCGAACTGGTTCCTGTTTTCATGCTGATCGACCTGTTAGGCAATATCCAATTGCTGCCGAAGGTTAAACATCACGTAAATTGGCGATGGGTTTCAAAGGTATTTATCCCTTGTTTGGCCTTCACGCCCGTCGGCTTGCTGTTGCTCAAATCCGTTAGCCAAGACACGATCATCTTGATCATCAGTGCCTTCATTTTTGCGTCAGCAATCATGATCTACAAAGGGTTCCAATACAAAAGCGAACCTAGATTTGCTCCCTATATTCTAGGCAGTCTTGCGGGGGTTATGAATGGCGCGGCTTCAATGTCAGGCCCTCCGGTTGGCACGCATGCATTGGCAAGTCCTGTCGCACCACACATTGCCAGAGCCGGCCTGATTGCGTTCTTTGTACTAGCTGATTCCAGCGCCTTTGTTACGGCCTCTATCGCAGGGTTAGTCGATCGTGATGTGGTCTGGCTTACTCTAGCACTCTTACCAAGCAGCATGTTTGGCGGCTATGTCGGTTCAAAATTGTTTGAGAGGTTTGGTGGGGCGAAGTTCAAGCCAGTCACGATTGCACTGCTCATTGTGATAGCTATCTTCAGTGCGGGTCGAGTCTTACTGTAACTGGCTCTAGCGCTGATTTCGGCAATTGTTTTTGAGAGTTGTTTCGAGAGTTGTTCAGGGAAATTGGGTACCGATAGCTACCATTCAATATGGATAGGGGTACCCATTTTTACGAGTTGAATGAACTCATCCATATCTTGATTGGTTAACGCAATACAACCATCCGTCCAATCGAAGCTTTGTATAAAACTAGGTGAACGACGCTCACCATTCTTGATTCCGTGAATCTTGATATTGCCCCCAGGATCAACATCATTTTTTTGTGCCCACTGCATATCTGATGATCGCGGGTAGTTGATATGCACCGAGCGGTAGAAGTCTGATTCTTCCATCACATAATCGAGCTGGTATTGCCCTTCTGGCGTTCGGTTGTCCCCTTCAAAACGCTTATGCCCTTTCGGTTGTTTACCTAGCGCAATACGAAATTCCTGAACCACTTCCTCCCCTTTGAGCAGATACATTCTACGTTTAGATTTGTCGACTTTAACTAAGGTGACTACTTGCAATAACGGGTCTATGCCAGAAGACGCGTCAGGTAGAGTGTAAAACTCTTGAGAGGAACTTTGAGGTTGACCTAATGAAGAGCTTTGAGAGGGATCTAGTGAAGAGCGTTGAGAAAGCTGGGCGACCTTTTGTTGAGAGTCCCCTTCAAGAGCATCGTCCATAACAATGACATGCTTTGCATTCGCGGTGACCGATGACGTAGGTGTGCGATTAGAATGGGAAGGTGATGACTCAAATACAATAGTTTCGATAGCGGTCGCATCAGACACAATTTTCTCGACCACGACTTGCTCCGCATAACCGAGCGAAGTAAAAAAGAGTAAGCACAACGATAAAGGCCAAATCAAACGCACCCTTAAATCTCCTCAAAACGCATGGACATGGTTCGAGATTGAGTTTCCATCCCTAACGACTCATAAAAACCCTGAGCTTGCTGGTTGAACTCCATCACTTCTAACCTAAGCTCGATAGCACCGCTCGCTTGAGCCCACTGATTGAATGACTTCATTAAAGCTCGACCGACACCTTGGCTTTGAACTTGATCGTTAACCACAATCGTATTCACTCTTGCCACCTTATGCGGCTGAATAAAGCTCACCCCCTTGTTCTGTGTCACCTTCCCGGCTAAGAAGCCAACCACTTGTTGCTCATCAACGGCAACGAAGAAAGCCCCTACAGGATCGATCATCAACCCTAACCAGTACTCTTCACTGTCGGTAAAACCCAACGAAGGTGGCGCAAATACCATTGGGGCACCAAGATGATGTTGACGATTTATCTGCTCTGAGAGCTCTAAGATCGAGCTTATATCAGTGACCTTGGCAGTCCGGATTTGCATATCATTACCTTATTTGAATTCACTAATACCTTAGCAAAAATGGCTTGGTTGTGCACCGTTGTACTGGTCAACCCAGACGTTCTGTGAAGGCTGATTATTAATATTAGGCACTATGTTTAGGAAAATTGTTCCGTAAATCTCAGGCACATTGCCAGCCGTTGAGTGCTACTATCTCTGCAGAATCAATACACTAACTATTGGACACCTATATGATTAAGTTTGCTGTAATTGGAACGAATTGGATTACACAAAAGTTTGTTCAAGCTGCTCACGAATCTCAATCGATGCAACTTGCAGCGGTTTACTCTCGAAATCTAGACAGTGCGGCACAGTTCGCCCAAGAGTTTGACGTTGAAACGACGTATAACTCACTCGACGCATTGGCCAATGACAAAACGGTTGAAGCCGTATACATCGCTTCACCGAATTCACTCCATTGCGAACAGTCCATCTTCATGATGGAGCACGGCAAACATGTCATCTGTGAAAAGCCTGTCGCATCGAATATTGATGAAGCAACCCGAATGTTTGAGGTCGCTCAGAAGAACGGTGTGGTGATGTTTGAGGCGTACAAGTCTCAGTTTCTGCCGAACTTTAAGCAAATTCAACTTGGTTTAGAAAAGATTGGCAAGGTACATAAGGCACACGTCAACTACTGCCAGTATTCATCGCGCTACCAAAAATACTTAAATGGCGAGAACCCAAACACCTTCAACCCAGCTTTTTCTAACGGCTCATTGGTCGATATTGGCTTCTACTGTGTTGCCGCGACAGTCGCGTTATTTGGTAAACCTGAAAATGCACAGGCTTCTGCAAAGCTGCTTGATTCAGGTGTCGATGCTCATGGCTGTGCGATCTTCCAATACCCTGAGTTTGATGTGACCCTTGCGCACTCCAAAGTCAGTGACTCTTATACGCCAAGTGAGATCCAAGGTGAACTAGGAGCGATCATTATCGATCACATCGCCGAATGCACCGACATTAAGATCCGCTACCGCGATGGTAGTGTTGAGAGCCTAACCCAAGCGCAAAGCGAAAATTCAATGTGTTACGAGGCGCAAGCCTTTGCTAGTTGCATTGCTGGAGACAACACAACACAAGCGCAAGCCCAACAGCGCGCTTTAACGGTTGCTAAGTTAATTACAGAGATGCGCCAACAAGTTGGTGTCGTTTATCCGGCAGACAAATAACATTGCTAAATGAGTTAACAAACTGATTTTTAAGAAATACTGTTTTATGCATAACTAAATTTAATCTTTACGACAAATAACCGGATTAGTTGATTTGGGTGCCATCTGTTTAAATCCGCGTTCGATATCTATCGTATTTATTTAATTTATTGAAGGTGTGTAAAGTGTTTTCAGTTGACGATCGCGTTGTAGCAACAAAAGGTGTTGAGCTTGGTGAAATGGTAGTGACTGGCCTAAGTGCTGGTGGTGGCTACGTTCACGTTACAACGGTAGAAGGCGCAATGACGCTTACTTACCCAGCGCAAGATCTTAAAAAAGCATAGTTTAACCACTCTGCCCTTTTAGTAGTCACTCTACTAAAGGTAACAAAATTGAGGCTTTGGCTGACTTCACTCTTCTGCATTAGAGTAAGCAGCCAGAGCCTTTTTTATGCCCGTCATTTACCCACCAGCTTTCTCATTAGCTTACTCGTTACAATAAAACCGCACTCAACTGACAATAGAATTAGGCAACGAGTTTCTACACTAGGTGCTTATTCTCATCGTTCTCTTGATATTCCCGTGCACTTAATCGCAGTGAATAGTTCTTGTTAACAAAGGCTTATTGTCTGCGAAAGTTTCTGGTACATTAGCATCATCTTATACTAAGAATGACCCGAATGAGGGAAGCTATGAAGCTTTACATTTACGACCACTGCCCTTTCTGTGCAAGAGTCTCCTACATTGCTCAATCGCTAGGCTTGAACATTGAGCTTGTTTCTGTCGATTATGATGATGCCCAAACCCTTATCGATCTGATCGGTAAAAAGATGGTACCCGTCTTACAAAAAGACAATGGCTCTATCATGGCAGAGAGCCTAGATATCATCGCGTACTTCATGGACTTGAAATCAAGCGATGAGCAGCGTGTGCCATCTGAGCAAGTGACTGTGTTCCAAACTCGCGCATTCCCTCTTACTCAACAGATTGGACGCCCACGTTGGTGGAACCTCGACTTGGCTGAATATCGCTCTGCTGGAGCCAAAGAAGCTTGGCGTGCCAGTAAAGAGACCGAAGGTTTTAACTTTGAAGAACTGTTAGAAAAGACGCCTCAGTTCGTTCAACTGATTAACCCATTACTGAAAGATGCCGAACTCTTACTGGATCTAGAGAATGGTGAGTCATCACTGCCTCTAGTCGATCAAGCGGTGTATTTCTCGATGCTTCGTGGCTTTTGCGTAGAACCAAGCATCACATGGCCACCAGCACTTGAACGCTGGTTAGAAAAGAAAAGTGAAACGCTAAAGCTGTCTTTACTTCGCTAGAAAGCTATCTCGATTAAGAAAGCAAGCTCTGACTCGCAAGCGACTACAACGAGCACAAACAAAAAATCGAAGCTCTCAGGTGTAAACTGCGAGCTTCGATTTTCTTTTATCTGGCCATTCTATTTCTCTAAGGCTTTGTCTTACAGCAGACGCCTTCTCAAACCTGTTCGCTCCAAGATTCGTGTCGAAATTTCTTCAACCGATAGTGAAGAGGTGTTGATGTAAGGTATCGCTTCTCGACGGAACATCGCCTCTACCGTTTGCAATTCATACAAACATTGTGAGTCACTGGCGTATTCGCTGCCTGCTAAGCGGTTCTCACGAATTTCAGTGAGCCTTTCTGCATCAATGGTCAAACCAAACAGCTTATGTCGGTAAATCTCAAACTCTGGCAACAGCTTTAAGCGTGCCAAGTCATCGTGGATAAATGGGTAGTTTGCTACGCGTAAGCCAAACTGCATCGCCATATACAAACTTGTTGGTGTTTTGCCACTTCGAGAAACACCCAACAAGATGATGTCGGCTTCTTCCAGCCCTTTTAGCGTGATGCCATCATCATGCGCGAGCGTGTACTCAATCGCAGCAATACGGTCGAAATACTTCACCGAGTCCTTGTTTACACTGCGTGAGCGCTGCAACTTAGGAACAGGCGCCATCTGAATGTCATCCTGTACTTTCTGCACGATGCTCTCTAACACGTCATAACAGTGCGCGGGCGCTTCTAGCAATTTGGTTTTGATATCAGGTATCACAATCGAAAAGAACACTAGCGGTTCTAATCCGGTATCACGATACGAAATTTCAATCTCTTTTAATAAATCAGAAAGTTTGTCCTCACTTTCCACAAACGGAAAGGTTTTTTCATTGGCTTTAAAAGGGAATTGACCTAGAACAACATGCCCTAAAGTCTCACATGTTATGGCCGTTCCATCAGAAACATAGAATACATCACGACTTTGAATATCAATTTGCATTTTTTATTTAATGTTTAAAATTATTTTGAGTAGGATGGTAACCATAATATAGATAATAAAACCCTGCTGACTATTACGTCCCCCACAGCTTTAGAAAATAATTTACATTTTTTTAAACTGACACGTAATCGTTTGCCTTTAAATCCCTACAATGCTTGCTATGTTTCTGGAGAAATAAATGCAAAATAATACCCTATGGTTCAATGGCCTATCCATGGAAGATGTCGACAAAGTCGGCGGTAAGAACGCCTCACTGGGCGAGATGGTTTCTAACCTGTCCAATGCTGGTGTTTCTGTACCTAATGGTTTTGCTACCACCTCTTATGCGTTTAACGACTTTCTTGACTACAAAGGTCTTGATGAGCGCATCCACCAACTACTTGATGAACTTGATGTTGAAGACGTTGACGCACTGCGTAAGACAGGTGCAACGATTCGACAATGGGTTCTAGACGCACCCTTCCCAGAATCACTAGAGCAAGACATCCGTGATAACTACCGCGAGCTAATCGAAGACAACGAAGAATTGTCTGTAGCTGTGCGTTCATCTGCAACCGCAGAAGACCTTCCAGATGCTTCATTCGCAGGCCAGCAAGAAACCTTCCTTAACGTGAAAGGCATCGACGCGGTACTCGAAGCAACCAAGCACGTTTACGCGTCACTGTTTAACGACCGCGCTATCTCTTACCGTGTACACCAAGGCTTTGACCACCGTGGCATTTCATTGTCTGCGGGTATCCAGCGCATGGTTCGCTCAGACAAAGCCTCTTCAGGTGTGATGTTCACGCTTGATACTGAGTCTGGCTTCGACCAAGTGGTATTCATCACCTCTTCTTGGGGCTTGGGTGAAATGGTTGTACAGGGCGCAGTGAACCCAGACGAGTTCTACGTTCACAAGCCAATGTTAGAAGCGGGTCACTACCCAATCGTTAAAAAGACGTTTGGTTCTAAGTTGATCAAGATGATCTACTCGACCAATCAAGAAATCGGCAAGCAAGTCGATATCATCGACACCGACACTCAAGAGCGTAACGAGTTCTCACTCAACGATGAAGAGATCAAAGAGCTAGCAAAACAAGCGATGATCATCGAGAAGCACTACCAACGTCCAATGGACATTGAGTGGGCGAAAGATGGCATCGACGGCAAGCTTTACATCGTTCAGGCTCGCCCAGAAACCGTATGTTCTCAAAGCGATCAAAACGTTATCGAGCGTTACGAGCTAAACAATAAGGCGGATGTCTTGGTTGAAGGCCGCGCTATCGGTCAGCGTATCGGCTCTGGCCCTGTTCGCTTGGTTGATTCTCTAGACCAAATGTCACTGGTTCAAGAAGGCGACGTGCTGGTAACTGACATGACAGACCCGGACTGGGAACCTGTGATGAAGAAAGCGTCTGCGATTGTGACTAACCGTGGTGGCCGTACTTGTCACGCTGCGATCATTGCTCGTGAGCTAGGCATTCCAGCAATCGTTGGTTGTGGCAGCGCAACAAGCAGCCTAAACGATGGCGATACCGTGACAGTGTCATGTTCAGAAGGCGAAACAGGCTACGTTTACAACGGCGAACTCGACTTTGAAATCAAACGTTCTGAGGTTGATGAGCTACCAATGCTACCGACTAAAGTGATGATGAACGTGGGTAACCCAGATCGTGCTTTCGATTTCGCGCAGATTCCAAACGAAGGCGTCGGCCTTGCTCGTCTAGAGTTCATCATCAACAAGATGATCGGTATTCACCCGAAAGCACTGCTCAACTTTGACGCACAGTCTGATGAGCTTAAAGCTGAAATCACACAGCGTATTCGTGGTTACAAAGATCCTATCGATTTCTACGTAGGCAAACTAACAGAGGGCATCGCGACCATCGCTTCTGCATTCTGGCCTAAGCGTGTGATCGTACGTATGTCTGACTTTAAGTCGAATGAGTACAGCAACCTTGTAGGCGGCAAAACATTTGAACCACATGAAGAGAACCCAATGCTGGGCTTCCGTGGTGCATCTCGTTACATCTCACCAGTATTCGAAGACTGTTTCGAGCTAGAAACTCAAGCGATCAAACGTGTTCGTAACGAGATGGGTCTTAAGAACATTGAAATCATGATTCCATTCGTTCGCACGCCAAGCGAAGCAGCATCGGTTATCGACATTCTGGCTAAGTTCGACCTACGCCGTGGCGACCAAGGTCTGAAAGTCATCATGATGTGTGAGCTACCATCGAACGCAATTTTGGCTGATGAGTTCTTGAAGTACTTCGATGGCTTCTCTATCGGTTCAAACGACATGACACAGCTGACGCTTGGCCTAGACCGAGATTCAGGTGACGTGGCACACCTATTCGATGAGCGTAACCCAGCCGTGAAAGCAATGCTGAAAATGGCGATCGATGCAGCAACCAAAGCGGGTAAATACGTGGGTATTTGTGGCCAAGGCCCATCTGACCATGACGACCTAGCAGAGTGGTTAATGGAGCAAGGCATCAGCTCTGTTTCACTAAACCCGGATACGGTTATCGATACGTGGTTGAAGCTAGGTAACGTTGTTAATAAATAAGTAAATAAGTAAATAAGTAACGTTTTACGCAGTACCTAAACGACAAAAGCCAGTCACATTGACTGGCTTTTTTAGGTTCTTTGCAAATTAGCTGGCTAGAGCGCTAGAAGTAGTATCTCACACCAACCCAAGCTTCGGTTTGCCAACCATTCGGCATTGACACACCTTTCACATCAACATCCGCTTTGGTAATGTCATAGCGCGTATTCAACCACCAAGTTCTTGCAGTGTTCATCGGCACATTTAACGATGTTTTAAATGAGAAGTTTTGCATGTCGATATCATCACCAGAAAGATCTTGCCACTCAGGAACCAAAGACACATAAGCGCCAGAGTCACCGAGATGCTTCGCGGTAATCAAACCAAGCGAGTATCCCGTTAAATCATCTTTAGATGAAGTGACGCCAGGGATCTCCATACTACCAGTCATCAGTCCTGCTCTTGGAAATACCAGGAATCCACCGGTATAAGCTGGATTAATCGCAACAACACCGCCAACCGACAATAAGTCATTTTTAATACTGTTGCGCGTATTAATATAATCTAATGAAAGACCCACTTTAGGCGTAGCTTTCGTCCCTGTTTCAAAGACGTGGAAGTACTGAATTCTAGAGTTGCTGTACTCTGTACCGAATTTGTCTGGATCGCGAAGCGCTGTGTTGCTTTCATCGACAAACGTCCCTTCGGCCAGTAGGGCAAACTGCTGACCGTTTTCTAAACCGCCAGAAACTTGCCCTTGAAATTGGATATCTGAACTACCATTCAGCATCAATGCAGCTTGAGTATAAACTTTAGTGACATCAGCAGGATCGATAACACGTTCGGAATCTGAATCGGCATGTGCAGGAAGGGCTAGACCTAAACTCAACGGGATTAATAGAGCAAACTTTTTCATTATATCTCTCGAAAGTCGTTTGCTTCCTCCTTGAAGCCTGGAACATCCTGTTAGGTAATAAATAGATTACTTGTCAGCAAGTAGTTTTGCTGCCGAACGCATTAGTGCAGGGCCTTTATTCTCACCAAAACCTGAGTGGTATGGGTTGGTTGAGAACATCACACCCACAAAGTCACGTGCAGGATCGATGTAAATAAATTGGCCTAGGTTGCCACTTTTCGACATTGCACCGTCATTGAAAATGAAATCAAATTGGTATGCGTTGTAGTCTGCTTTTTCGTTGTATGCGTGCAGTGAACTGCTCTCTTTGCTAGTACCTACGAATGCTTTTGGATCACCGCCGTTGCGGATACGATCAATCACAGCTTGTGACACCACTGGCTCATCAGCCACCGCTTTCCAGCTAGGTGTAAATAGTGTTCCCCAGCGAGCCATGTCTTCTACCGTTGATGAAACCAAGCCAACCGCGATCGCCATGCCATCTGGCGTCAAGTTGAATTGCATTGGTTGACGTGCGTGCACTTTTGACCAAACACGATCTTCGAATACTTGAGTCCAAGTTTTGTTTTCAACGTTTTCAACTAACTTAGTCAGCACCATGGTGTTGATAGATGCATAACGGAAGTGGTCACCGGCTTTTTCACCTGCGAGCTTTTGCGCGCCCTTAGCCACGTCCATCCAAGTTTCCATCTCACCCGTTTTTGCTCTTGGTGAGTTAAACGATGCCGCAAAGAAACGCACCACATCAGAGTCTGGGTTCAAGATAGACTCTAATGTCTCTTCATTGTCTAGCGCGGTCGACATGTTCAGAACTTGGTGTACTGTGATGCCATCCCAGTTCGTTCCTTTCAATTCAGAAACATACTCAGCGATCTCTTTTTCAGGGTCGACTTTGCCCTCTTCCACTAACATTGCGATCACTGTGCCAACCGTCGTTTTTGCTGTAGATGCCCAAACGTGCGTATCTGTCGGCTTCATACCTGGGTAAGCTTCGTAAACGATCTCCCCTTTGTGAATCAACATAAAGCCTTGGGTACGGAACTGTTCATCCGCCAAGTACTCATCCATTGTCAACTGACCTTTGCTTTCAGTATCAACTTTCAGTGCAGCGAGTCGTGGGTCGATATTTTTGACTAAAGGCTTGTACTCTTCGTTTGGAGCCGCCAGTGCCGTTGGTAGAAACTCACTCATGTGCATGTTGTAGTAAACGCTGTGGTCGCCGCCCATCTGCCAATGAAAGTTATTGAATAACTCACGAGCTGAGTCAGTAAAACTTGGGGTAAATGCTGTGCTCGCCTCTTTCACGGTCAAGGTAACTTGAGCACCTTCAACTTTCAGAGCTTCTTCAACTGGGTTTGCTGCAAGAGCAAATGATGATGGGGTCGCTAACGATACTAGAACGGCAATGTGTTTAAGTTTCATAATTGTTCTCCTGTTTGGGTTAGGAAAAGTATAGGGAGATGCGCTACACTTAATTAGGTCACTTGATGACATTTAATGGTAGGCACAAAACAATGAAAGCATCATCGAACACCACCAGCATACTGCTCACTTCGACCAGTAACATTGCTCCATATATTCAGTATTGTGACAAACATAGACTGGATTGGCGCACCGTCGCCGTTGCGTGCGGTCTACCCATTGAACTGACACAATCCAATCAATGGCTTCCTACACAAGACGTGATTCGCTTCATTCATGGCCTTGAGCGTAAGTTTGGCTATTCGATAGGGATTGAGGTTGGACGTAAGGCCTCTCTAGAGCAATTGTCATCTGAGCTAGACCGAAAAATTGAACAATGCACTTCTCTCGAGCAAGCGGTACGCTGCTTGATTACTGAAATATCGACCTTAAGTAATCACGTCACCATATGGACGGAAAAAAGCGATGGATTGTGGTGGCTGTGTCATCGAAGTTGCTATCACCCATCGACCTCAGGTTTTGAACAAGCAGAATGGTTTCGCGCCCTGACCGTGATTAGCCTATGCCGTAAGTTCATTGACAGTCGCTGGCAACCATCACACGCCAAGTTGGTCTCTAAGAACAACAGCGCACGTAAATTACCTAAGCATTTCTTTGATTCTGATATTCAGTTTGAAGAGCAATACGGTGCGTTCTCGATTCCGCTGCCCGATGATTATCGTGCCATTTCAGAACGAAATAGTACCCAAGATTGGCATCACGCTGTCGAGATATTAATAGACACCTATGCGACTCTACCTTGGTTCAATATTGAGTGGTTTGCGACCATGCTCGGCATGACAAAACGAACGCTGCAGAGAAACCTGAAGAGCAAAAACATTCTCTTTAAACAAGCCAAAGAACAAGTTCGGGAAGCTAAAGCAAAACAGCTACTTGAAGAGACCAACCTTTCTGTTCAAGACATCAGTTGGCAAGTGGGTTACAGCGACTTGAGTAATTTCAATCGTGCATTCAAAGGTTGGGTTGGAGTCACGCCACCAAGTTATCGGGATAAAGCGAAACATTAGAAATAGTCGAATGGAAAACCTTTAGACCCAATCCGCTAATATAAAACTCAGAAACAAGATACGACACCTTAAATTTCAATAAGCGAACGCATAAAGTTGCATTGCACAATGCTCACATACCGATGAAACTGTGCAAAGGTAATATCGATAGATTTAATGACATTTATTGGTATCGAGCTAACGTTACGTTATCCTTTACGCAATTCTTCATTGAGTGGATTGTCACTACGACAAACCTACCTTCAAGACTGATAAGAGTGTTATGAATTCTACGACCGCAACTCCCTCGCCTTCTCTTGGCCGACAACTCTATACAATGACATGGCCAATGCTGTTTGGGGTGCTCTCCCTGATGAGCTTCCAACTTGTAGACAGTGCTTTTATTGGCCAGTTAGGCGTACTGCCGCTCGCGGTTCAAGGCTTCACGCTACCAATTCAGATGATCATTATCGGGATTCAAGTCGGACTAGGCATCGCGACAACGGCTGTGATCGCGAGAGCTATTGGGGCTAACGAGATACGCTATGCCAAACAGCTCGGCGGATTAGTCGTTGCGATGGGCAGTGTGAGTGTCGCGCTGTTCTCGGTCATCATCTATCTGTTGCGTGGTCCTATTTTACAACTCCTCGATGCACCACCGACGGTACTGCCGATCATTGATTATTACTGGATCTATTGGCTGGTAAGCTCTTGGACAGGCGCACTGCTCTACTTTTTCTACAGTGTGTGTCGTGCCAATGGTAATACCATGCTGCCCGGTTCGATGATGATCGCGACCAGCATCATCAACTTGATATTGGACCCGATTTTCATATTCACGCTCGACATGGGCATCAACGGAGCCGCGATTGCGACCATCTTGGCGTTCGGTGCGGGTATCTTTATCGTTGCTCCTAAGGTAACTAAGAAGCATTGGATGACATTCGACTGGCACGATCTTGATATCGGCAAGAGTATTCGTTCTATAGGAAACATCATGGGGCCTGCGATGATCAGTCAGCTACTGCCACCAGTCTCTTCGATGCTCGCCACCAAACTGCTTGCAGGCTACGGCACAGCAGCCGTTGCAGCTTGGGCGCTAGGTTCACGTTTTGAGTTCTTTTCGATTGTTGCAGTGCTTGCTCTGACTATGTCGATGCCACCTATGATTGGCCGAATGTTGGGAGAAAAGAACCTAGGGAACATACGTAGTCTTGTGAAGATTGCCGTGATGTTTGTATTAGGATTCCAATTGGTGATCGCACTGGTAACTTGGATGTTCTCTGGCGGGTTGGCAAATCTCATGACCAGCGAAGACGAAGTCTCGACCATTTTGAACTACCACTTACTTATCGTTCCTATCAGTTTAGGGCCGTTGGGTATCTGTATGCTGATGGTTTCTATCTCGAATGCGCTTGGTAAGTCTTATACTGCCTTAACGATATCAGCACTGCGCCTGTTCGCCTTCTTCTTGCCTTGCTTGTGGATTGGTTCGCAGCTTGCTGGTATTGAAGGCCTGTTCTGGGGTGCCATGGTGGGTAATGTGCTTGCCGGTACATGTGCTTGGTTTATGTACCAACGCGCACTTGGGCAAGTCGAGGCTAAGCTTTCTAATTAATCAGTTAGCGAACTAAACGGCTTGCCAGCTAAACCGCTATAAAGTTATTAAACGAAAAAGCAGCCACTTAGGCTGCTTTTTTAGTTTCAGACTTAAAATATATTGGGGTTAGACTTGCTCAAAGTAAGCCAAAAACTCACCGCAATCTTTTTGGAATGGTGGCAATATTTCTGCTAGTGTTTCATCATCCCAATGCCACCATTCAAAGCTTTCTAATCGCCCGGCATAGCTAGGAGCATCAAACCGAGGACGCAGTTGCCAAACGCAATCGAGTATGGCGGTACGCCTTAAGCAGCGGTTGCCAACGAAAACAATCAACATAAATGAGTTAATCATTCCATTGTATCAAAGTACTTCACCAGCCTAAAACTGCAGTACTTCAGTTTCATTCGGGACCATTTTAAAAGGAAGTTATACCAATTAAAGTAA
>NZ_JBFRNU010000029.1:0-46982 GCF_041471145.1 Vibrio sp. 10N.261.54.A5
GATGAGTAGCATAACATTATTTAATAATATCAATTAGTAATACATAATTTACTATGTTAAAACAAATATCTTTTCTATTGAAATGAAGATTACTCTGACTTAGCGCCAGCCCGTGTAATTTGCTCCAGACACAAAAAAACACCAACATTCACCCTGAACATTGGCAGCTTTTAACATAGAAACGGGAGTGAAAGCCTAAGCCCTACTCCGGCAACAGATAGCGCGTGCTTCTGCCACCAGAACCAGATTTAACTAAGCAGCCATGCTCAATCAAAGCATTCAAATGACGTGTTGCAGTGGCACTACTTACCTTTGCTACCTTTTTATATTGACTAGCATTTATACCTTCTGAAAAATCACCATCGAGCATCCTATTCAACACTTTTACTTGCTCTGCCGTAAGCTTGGTTTGGTCGATGCTACGCCAATAGTTGGTCTTATATACAGTTTGGTCGACCTCAGCGAAAACCCCTGTAAACGTCTCGTCTAACGTATCTAAGAACCACATCAACCATTCGCTAATATCGAGTCCCCCTTTCTGGGTTCGCTCCAATATCTCGTAGTAATGCTTGCGGTTAGCGAGAATTCCCACCGACATCGCATAGAAACGTACCGACTGCTGCTCGGCCTGTGCTAATGCCAAGTCGGTCAACAATCGAGTAATACGACCATTACCATCATCTAACGGGTGTAAGGTGATAAACCAAAGGTGAGTTATCGCAGCTCTAAGTAACGGATCGAGTGTAGCGTCGGTAAGTGAATCATTAAACCATGTGATAAATGTATCTAGCTCAGCATCAAGAATGTATCGGCTAGGTGCTTCAAAGTGCACGGTTGGACGATCAATTCTTCCTGATACCACTTGCATCGGAGCTTCACCTCGTAGCTGACCTCCGACTACAGGATTAAACATGGTGTAGCCTTGAGGAAACAGTCTATCGTGCCAATGTAAGATCCTATCAAGCGCTAGTGGCTCTGTTAGGTTCTGCACCGCATCCAACATAATTTCAGCTAAACCATCGGTTTGTTCTGTCGTAGGAAAAGGTCGCTCTTCACTCACGCCAAGTTTGTTGGCTAAAGAAGAACGAACAGAGAAGGCATTCAGCTTTTCTCCCTCAATCGCACTGGAATGGACTATGTTCGCTAATAAGGTGTCGAGCATGGTTTGGGATTGGTCTGCCGACTGGGAGGTAATCTTACCCAATAAAATGCCCTGATTAAGCCGAACTTCTCTTAACCTCACGCCTATTTTCTGATTATCCCAAACAAAGTTTGGCCAATTATCTTGCTGCCAAATCCACATATTACGCCCCATGATGCGAAAGTATCACTTATTCAATTCATACTATGAGCTGTTTAAGGCAATTATTCAACTCACATTATGAGCCGAATAATGAGTTAATCGCATCACAGAGGTTGCAAGAGTAACTCCTAACCTACAAAACTATTCACTCACCGCGAACACATCGCAGCGTGAGGCGCAGATGAAGTCATTTTTGTGCAGGCCTTTGATTGAGTGGCTCCACCAAGTGACGGTGACTTTGCCCCACTCCAATAAGATCGAAGGATGGTGGAACTCTTCTTCTGCCAGTTCTGACACTATGTTGCTGAATGCCCATGCTTGCTTGTAGTTCTTAAACTTGAACACCTTCTCAAGCTGCGGGATGCCGTCTCTTTCGATGATCTGCCAGTCGGACAACTCCAACAGTAAAGATTGTTGTTCATCTTTACTTAGGGCAATCGCGTCGATACTGCAGGCTTCGCATTTTTGTTCATTCAACATGTGTTGGTTCCTTGGGTTCAAAAAGTGGTGGTAGTAACCCCGCATCGATGGCGAGATCAGCTTGCTGTAATAGGTTTTCCTGACTGATTTTAAAGAGCTCAGATAGCTCGTCGATCACGTAATATTTCGGCTGCATGATGTCGATACGATAAGGCGTTCTTAAAACCGTTTGCAGATCGAACCGCTCGCGAACGGCCAAATCCCCTCCCAACGCATACATAGTTTCCGCTGGAGACGAAAGAATGCCACCGCCATAAATTTTCAGTTTTTGCCCCTCTTTTACTAAACCGAACTCGACCGTAAACCAATACAAACGGGCAAGATAAGAGCGCTGTTTGGATGTGGCGGCTTGGCCTAGTTTTCCATAATGCTCAGTGAAAGCCGCGAAGTCGGCATTGGTGAGCATGGCACAGTGACCAAAAATTTCATGAAAGAAATCAGGTTCTTGTAAGTAATCGAACTCGTCTCGCGTTCTCAGAAATGTCGCAACTGGGAATTTCTTGTTGGCGAGCAAATCAAAGAATCGGTCGAAATCGATCAATGCAGGCACAGGCTGAACTTGCCAACCGGTTGTTTCCATTAGCACTTTATTTATCTCTGGCAACTGAGGAACTCTGTCTAATGGTAGATCCAGCAAGGTCAAACCGTGCAAATAAGCATCGCATGCGCGGTCACTAATGACGTCCAGTTGCCTTTTCACCAAGTCGTGCCAAATGGCATCTTCTTCGAGGCTCCACTCAACCCATCCCTCTTGGCTCACGGGCTTAGAATGATATTGAGTCATTACACACCTCCTTTCGAATGTCTCACTTTAAGCCTATCTCCACTCCTTATAAGCGCCAATTTGCGCGATTTTTCGAAACAAGCGATCGTGTAACATTTTATTTACACAATTCCGCCAGACACTTATTTTGCTGAACTTTTGACTTTGTAAAACCTAAATACCAGACTGAAAACGTTAACTTTTTGTTAAAGGTAAAGGAATGCACGAAAGCAATAAGCCCATTTGGCAGCCAAGCGAGCAGCGTATCGCCGATGCCAACTTAACCCGATTTATCGATAGCCTTGAACAGTCTGGGTTAAACCTAGATAGGGACGTAAAAAGCTACACCGAACTCCATCAATGGTCTGTGGAACATCCGGAATCATTTTGGCAAAACGTATGGCAGTTTTGTGGAGTAGTCGGCTCACAAGACTCTATTAACAAGGCAGAAAGCGAGACCATCAAAGCTCAAGGTGGGAGCCGCTGGCAGCAGCCTAAATCGAACCGTGATGCGGTTTGGTTTCCCAATGCACAAGTAAACTACGCCGAGAACTTGCTGCGTTTGGCACACACCATGCCTGATGAGCTTGCGATTTGGTTTGAGAATGAACGTGGCGAACAACAGAGTTATACATGGGAAACCCTGTGTGAAGCTGTCTCTAGTGTTCAGCAATGGCTTGTCGATAGCGGAGTGAAACAAGGTGATATAGTTGCTGCGTATACTCCCTATCTGCCACAAACCGTGATAGCCATGCTAGCCGCCACCAGCTTAGGCGCGATTTGGACATCGACCTCGCCTGATTTTGGAGTAGAGAGTGTGATTGAGCGATTCGGACAGGTGAAACCTAAGGTGCTGTTCACCTGTGACGGTTACACCTTCAATGGCAAAACGTTCGATATGGCGGGCAAGAACCGTGAAATCATCGAACACTTAAACGAATTAAAACAGGTGTGTGAGATCGGTTATTTGAAACCGAGTAATGACTTAGAGAAGAGCGATTTAGAGAAGAACGAATTAAAGAAAAACAAAGTTAAACATGATGTGTCGATTCTAAGCTGGCACAGCATCATTAATCACTATCAGACAAAACCTCTTCGATTTACTCGTGTCGGCTTCAATGAACCGTTGTTTGTACTCTACTCTTCCGGCACCACAGGCAAACCCAAATGTATAGTGCATTCTGTCGGTGGCACTACCATCAACCACCTAAAAGAGCATCAGCTTCATTGCGATATTAAACCAAGAGATCGCGTGTTCTACTACACCACTTGTGGTTGGATGATGTGGAACTGGCACGTATCTGCGCTCGCCAGCGGTGCTTGTTTGGTTATCTTTGATGGTAGCCCGGTTTACCCGCAACCTAACGTTCTATGGGATTTAGCGCAGCGTGCTGACGTATCGACATTTGGCACCTCAGCCAAGTACATAGAAGCGATTGAGAAAGCCGAACTCTCACCAATCGACAGCCACTCTCTGCCTCAATTAAGAACACTGTGCTCGACGGGTTCTGTGCTTTACCCAGAGCAGTTCGATTACGTTTACAAGCACATCAAGCAAGACCTGCATTTAGCGTCGATTTCTGGCGGCACGGATATTTGTGGCTGCTTTGTTTTGGGTAACCCAATCTCGCCTGTGTATCGCGGTGAGTGCCAACAGGCCGGGCTCGGCGTCGACATCAAGGTGTTCAATTCGTCTGGTCAAAAGGTCGATCACGAACGTGGCGAATTAGTATGCACCAACTCCCTACCCAACTTCCCCGCTGGCTTTTGGAATGACACCGGAGAGCGCTATCACAGCACCTATTGGGATAGGTTCGACAATGTGTGGCATCACGGTGATGAAGTCGCACAGAGCGAACATGGCGGCTACCTGTTCTACGGGCGAGGCGACACCACACTCAACCCCGGTGGCGTGCGAATTGGTACGGCCGAAATCTATCAGCAAGTGAACACCATTGACGGCATCATCGATTCGATAGCAGTCGGTAAAAACATCGACCGCAATGAACAGGTATGGCTGTTTGTTCAGCTGCAGCAAGGTGTGAGTTTAGATGAAAAGTTACTGACAGCCATCAAAAGCAAACTCAAATCCTCTTGTTCGCCAAGACACGTGCCAAGCCAGATATTTGCGATCAGCGATGTGCCAAAAACACGATCTGGCAAACTGGTGGAGTTGGCTGTGAAACAGGTGATCAATGGCAAAAATGTAGAAAACCTCGGGGCTATCGCTAACGCCGAGGTTTTGGAAGAGATAAAGAGTGTTGTTTCGCTTTAGTGTTGAGCCTTAGAAAGTGGCTAACTATCTCCGATTTTCATTTGGCTGTCAGATAACACCTAGAGTAAAGGCAGCCGATTGAAAACCGAATCGAAGCCACTATTAAAGCTCATGAACCCTCTCATCAGTTTGGCTTCGTGCCTTTTCTAAAGCTCTTAATGCGATCTGCTCATCATATTTAAAACAAAAATAGAAAATTAATCATTTTATAGCCAGAGATAATATTCACTAAAGACGAATCATTCATACCAAAAAAGCCTCCACCGCTAGATTGTATCCAAGCTTATGGATATTTAATCGAATTGCAATAACTCCTATTTCCACAGCTCCATTTCTAGTGAAATAATAATTTGATAACTATCACATTTAGGACGATTATTTTCCCATACTATCTCGGTATGTTAATTACTTAAGAGTAATTAAAAACCTAGTCATTGTTATTAATAAGCTTGAATCCAACTAGAAATAACAAGCGGTTAAAATAAAATCATTATAAAATGATCGGAGACATTATCATGCGCATAGTATTAGCTTTAGGCGGTAACGCTCTTTTAGCAAGAGGCCAAGCATTAACGGCTGAGAACCAACGTGAAAATATAATCAAATCCGCAGCGAGTATTGCTGCAATTGCACGCGAGCATGAGATTGTTATCGTTCATGGTAATGGCCCACAAGTTGGTCTGTTGATGGAACAAAACGCAGCTTACAGCGAATATTCACCAGAGACGACCCCGTACCCAATGGATGTGCTCGGCTCTCAAACCTGTGGCATGGTGGGCTACATGTTACAACAAGAGCTAAGAAACATTGACCCTGAATTAGACGTAGCGACGCTAGTCACGCAAACGGAAGTATGCAAACAAGACCCTGCGTTTGCTAACCCAACTAAATTTGTTGGCCCTGTATATACAGAGCAACGAGCTAAAGAGTTAATGGCTCAAAGCACAATGCAGTTTAAAGCTGATGGCGAGTATTACCGTCGCGTTGTGCCTTCTCCTATGCCAAAAAGCATTGTTGAAATTCAGCAAATTGAAACTCTTCTAGATACAGAAAACCTTGTTATTGCTTGTGGCGGCGGCGGCGTTCCCGTGAGTATTGAACAGGGTAAGAGTACTGGCGTAGAGTGCGTAATTGACAAAGATCTTACGGCTGAATTACTGGCTGAAAAAATCCATGCCGACTTGTTTATTATCTTAACCGATGGTTCGATTTTCCGTAACTATGGTAAAGAAGACCAAGCAGAAATGAAGCAAGCAACGCCTGCTGGTTTAGCAGAGTTTTCATTCCCTGCTGGTTCTATGGGGCCAAAAATTGATGCCGTTTGTAAATTCGTTGAAGCTGGCTTGGGTAATGCGGCGATTGGTTCATTATTTGATTTAGATAAAATAATTACCAATGAAGCTGGTACTCTGATTACTAAAGGTGAAGGTGTTGTTTATTACTAATATTATCGAGTGATAAAAACCACTAATATAAAACCTTGGGGTAAAGCCTTTTAATTAATAACAAGGCTTTTTATTAAATCCATATTAGTTCTAAACGAGATAAATATTCACACACTAACTGTATTTAATATATTTAATGTTGGAAACCGCTTCTTTCAAGAAGCGGTTTTGGCAGCGCAAGGGAAGAGTATTTGCATTTACATCAGTGAATCTACATGGACTCATTCGCATCCGCTTGGTTCTCTGGCATCGCCCCAATAAAAGCGGGTAACTGATTACACGCTTCAACAATCGAGTTAATCAACGGATACGGCGACATATCAACGCCAAAGCGCAGCGCGTTATACACCTGTGGCACCAAGCAGATATCGACAATGCATGGTGAATCGGTGATGCTATACACCGAATCACCGTGTGTTTGACGATGCTTAGAAAGCTTCTCTTCTAAAGCACAGAAACCTTGGCTCATCCAATAATGAAGCCAGTCTATTTTTGCCTCTTGCTCGCAAGACAATTCTCGCTCCAAATACTGCAACACGCGCAGGTTGTTCAGAGGGTGAATTTCTATCGCAATATCCTGAGCCATAGCCAACGCTTGATAACGCAGCGGTGTTTGCTCTGGAATGAACGAGGAGTCAGGGCTGCTCTCACACAAATAGTGTTCATCGAGATATTGAAGAATAGCCAGTGACTGATTGAGTTGAACTTCACCATCCACCAGCACGGGCACTAATTCACTGGCGTTGAGCTCACGATATTGTGGGTCATGCTGCTCGCCGCCATTACGCACCAAGTGCACCGATTTAGACTCATAGTTGAGTTGCTTTAGGTTTAATCCAATACGCACCCGATAGGCAGCCGAAGAGCGCCAGTAACCGTAAAGTATAATGTTCTTGTTCACGATGCTCTCGCTCATACTGAAACCCTATTACGTGGATTATAGCGCTCGATACTGGCTCACTTTTTGGTCTATCGCGCCAAAAATGGAATCACCCGCCGCATCAAGCATCTCAAGCTTGATCGAGTCACCAAACGACATGAATTGAGTCGACGGTTTACCATCACGAATCGTCTCTATCATGCGTACTTCAGCAATACATGAATATCCCACACCACCTTCAGAAATCGAGGTGCCATGGTCAGTGCCTTGTTTATTAGAAACCGTGCCTGAACCTATGATCGCGCCCGCCGATAATGGTCGAGTTTTAGCTGCATGCACAACCAACTCTGCAAAATTGAAAGTCATATCTATACCGGCATTCGGACAACCAAAAGGCTGGTCGTTGTAGGTCGATATCAGCGGTAAATGTACCTTGCTGCCTTTCCACTGTTCGCCAAGCTCGTCAGGTGTGACTGCGACCGGGGAGAACGCCGAAGAAGGCTTAGACTGGAAAAAGCCAAAGCCTTTCGCGAGCTCTGCTGGAATCAAGCCACGCAGTGACACATCGTTCACCAACATCAGTAAACGAATCGAATCATGCGCTTGCTTGGCGCTGGCTCCCATTGGCACATCTCCGGTAACAACCGCAACTTCACCCTCGAAATCAATACCCCATTCGTCGCTGGCAAACTCAATATTGTCACGCGGCCCGATAAACGCATCTGAGCCGCCTTGGTACATGAGTGGATCAACCCAGAAGCTTTCTGGCATTTCAGCACCACGAGCCTTACGCACCAGTTCAACGTGGTTTACATAAGCGCTGCCGTCTGCCCATTGATAAGCGCGTGGAAGAGGCGATTCACAATACTGAGGTGCAAACACTTCACTGCCTGTGACATGTCCGTTGTTTAACGAGGTGTATAAATCTTCTAACTGAGGTGCAACGCTGTCCCAGTTATCCAATGCTACCTGCATGGTTGGCGCTAGATGCATCGCATGGAAAATTTCGGTGGCAGCTACACATTGTTTAAGATCTTTACTTACGACCATCAATAGACCGTCGCGAGTGCCATTTTTCTTGGTTGCTAATTTCATCCTTGTCCCTTACTTCTTATCGTCAGCCATGGTTTGAGAACCTGTCTCTTGCAAACCCGTGTCTTGCCAACTGTAGACATATTCTTTGTTCTCAACGCTATCGAGTTCATCAGAGAACTGCAGCGCATGGCGAGTATCGATCATCACCGCCACTTCGTCGGTGAATTTCTTCTTATGCGCCTGACCCGTTTTAAAAGCCTTTGGGTGAGGTCCATGCGTGAAGCCCGCCGGATGGAAGGTCACCATGCCCGCTTCAATATTGTCGCGACTGAAGAAGTCCCCTGCGTGATAGAAAAGCACTTCATCAAAATCATCATTGTTGTGATAAAACGGTACTTTCAACGCGCCTGGATCGCTCTCAATCGGACGTGGTACAAAGGTGCACACCACAAAACCAGCCCCCACAAAGGTGGTGTGGGCAGAAGGTGGCAAGTGATAGCGATGTGACATCAGCGGCCTGATGTCGCGCCAATTCACTTTCACCACAGCCAAGTCGCCATGCCAGCCAATCGCGTCTAAAGGATTGAATGGATAAGTGATCACACTGACTTTGTCGTGGCGTTTCACCTGAACTTGGGTTTGATCTTCGGAGTACTGAGCGCGGAATTGATCGTTGATCGACGGGATTTCAAGAACCGCTGGATCAAACACCGCGTGATTGCCGACCATGCCCTTCTCAGGCAAGGAATAAGCCGCGTCGGTGTTCTCAATCATCAAGATGAACATCGGCTCACTTGGCTCCAAGCGCCAATTGGTTGAGCGCGGGATCATCACGTAATCCCCTTCACTCACCTCTAAATGACCATAGTCGCAATAGAGATCTGCACTACCTTGGTGAATGAACAGCAGCTCATCACCGTCAGAATTACGCACCAAGAAATCCATCTTCTCATCCATGCGCCACACACGGATTTTGCAGTCCGCATTGTGCAAAAGATGAGGCACCGCCCAAGGGGTTATCTGGCTAGCTTTCTCCACCAGCGTAAAATCAAAAGCGCGAGGACGTAAATCACCCTCCCACTCCGACCAACCTGTTGGGGCATGCTGGTGATGAAAGTGAGCGGCAGGGCCAAAGAATCCACTTCGGCCCGCTTCTCGCTCATAAATTGCCTCTTCGGGGAAGTCGGCGTGCGCTTGTTTAGAGCACACCCCCTCCCGATGAGGAAACGAGATCCATTTATGCATCGTCTAATACTCCTCGACGAATCTGGTCCTCTTCAATCGATTCAAACAGCGCCTTGAAGTTACCTTCACCAAAGCCTTCGTTGCCTTTACGCTGAATGATTTCAAAGAACACAGGCCCAATTACCGTCTGTGTGAAAATTTGCAGCAAGATGCCGTCTTTGGTCGGCGCGCCATCAATCAGAACCCGTAAATCGCGCAGCAGATCGGTGTCTTCACCGTGGCCCTTCACACGCTCGTCGACTTTCTCGTAATAGGTATCTGGGGTTGGCATAAAGTCCATGCCGCGATCACGCAGGGTTTTCACGGTTTTGTAGATGTCATCCGTTGCGAGCGCGATGTGTTGGATGCCTTCGCCGTTGTATTCGCGGATGAACTCTTCGATTTGTGATTTGTCGTCTGAAGACTCATTGATAGGGATGCGGATTTTGCCACATGGCGAGGTCATGGCTCTGCTCACAAGGCCTGTCAGCTTGCCTTCAATGTCGAAGTAGCGAATCTCGCGGAAGTTACCGATGCGCTCATAAAACCCAGACCAAACATCCATATTGCCTTGTTTCACGTTGTGCGTGAGATGGTCGATTTCATACAAGCCAACATTGGCTTCGGCCATGCGCTGTTCCGCATCGTCATAGAATCGGAAATCGACGTCATAGATGCTCTGCTTGCCATAACGATCCACAAAATAGAGCAGGCTTTCACCGATGCCGTAAATGGCAGGAATACTCAGCTCCATCGGCCCTATTTCTGTTTTGTACTCTTCACCGCCGCCCTTAAACGCTTGTTCCATTGCTGCTGTCGCTTCGTTGACACGAAAAGCCATGCCACAGACCGATGGCCCATGCACTTTAGCGAACGCTTCCGCTTGGCTGTGCGGTTGTTCATTAACGATGAAGTTGATGTCACCTTGTCGATACAGCCAAGCCTCTTTTGAGCGATGCTTGGCGACCTCAGCAAAACCAAGTGACACAAACAGTGCTTTAAGTTGCTCAATTCCCTTGTGGTCAACGGCCGTGTATTCAACAAACTCGAATCCATCCGTGCCAAGCGGGTTGTATGTATCCACCATGAACTTTCTCCTTGTACCTATTGGTTTTGTATTACGTGTTTTTTGTCCTTAATTAAATTTGGCCCACAAGCGGAAAGATTGGAATGCATCGAAGGAAATGGGCAATAACGCTAAAAACCCGTCAAATTGTAAAATAATTGTTACATACAAACCCTCACAACAGGAAAGTGAGTGCTATCAAGGGATTGAAGAGTGGTGGTTTGATTTACAGCAAAGCAAGAGATGTTATTGAATTGTTACATGTGGACTTTTAAGCGAAAGGGATAACATCGACTTAGTGCCGCCTTCGATGTTATCGGAAAAAGAAGGCGACTTTTGAACTTCATCAATTTAAAAAGTTACAGACGAGATACTCTTGAACGCATAGAAAGCACGGACATCAAACTGATAAGCACCAATAACCCGGTACCGGCACCACTACGTTCAACATCTTCAGCGCTATCATCACTTCTTTCAGCAATGTCTTCACTTGTTGCTCCAGATATCGGGATAAGTTTCACAGCCACCACCCTCTCGTCACCTACTCCATCATTACAATATGCAAAGTGCGCGGTTGAATCATAAGCCATAGAAGAGGAGCTACTTTCACTCGCAAAACATTGTATTGCCGTCCCTGAGATAACACCCGCATCATTAATGTCGGTTGCGTCCAATATTCTAAAGTGGTTGTTGGCATCACTGTAGTCACCACCGTTAGTTAGGTCGTCTAACCACCAAGCTTGATCATTATATCTTGCACGTCTATCAGCATCGGTACCAATGTCGTTGTAAGGGAAAATGAAGCCGCGATGCCTCCTTTCATGGCCGTCTACTTCAGAGTGAGTTTCTGCGTCAACATAGCCAACAATTTCATTGTAATTATTGATCTCACTTGCTTTTCCTTCTGCACTATCAAAGAAAATGTCTTCACCTAAACTTGCGAAGAATGTAGCTGTTGGCGTTGTGTCATTCGCATCAGCGACAAACATACGATTGTCAGACACACGATCCGACGGATAATCACCATCTCGTTTTGCATAACCAATAACCATCATGTTTTCATTAATATCTGTTGCGACAGAATTACTGTGAATGTATGAATCACTCACTTCTACCGTCGCATTAGCGATAAATGTCGTCGTCCAAGCATTTTCCGAAACGCTGAAATTTGACGTACTGCTTGGCCTAAACACAGCAGCCTGCATAAGAAAGTTATCAGAATCATCTAGCTCTGTATTGTAACCGACTAAAACAGGATAAGAGCTATATGTCCCTCTAGATGAAATCGTTGCAGCCCTCACACTCGCCTGTGCTGAAGCTTCATCATCGTTGTAAGAGTAATAGGTCGAACTGGTTTCCCAATCAGATACTGAGAAACGGTTTCCATCATCATTGGGGCCATTCGCATCGGTTATATTCCAGACAAAAGCTCGATTAGCAAAAGCAAAGTTCTGACACTCTGGATATAAAGCAGGCTCAATATCTTCATCGATACAATTATCTAGATCCTCTGCATCACTGTCGGATGTGTACGGAGAGTCATAATCTTTATACTCATCACTGTAATAAAAAGTCGCAACGGACGCGCTTCCGACCACATAGCTTTCCCCTCCATAACTGAAAGAATCAAAAGCCATCGTTCTTCCCATTTGGGAGATTATATTCGCTTCGCCGTCAGCATCGCTGATCGTAATGCTGGTATCGGCTTCAGGTTGGAGAACTGTAAATTCAGTGCCTGTATCGTAGTAACCACGCTGCCTATATAACTGAATATATTGGTTGTTATAGCTGTAATAACCACTGCTGGTGTTACCAAGAACAAAACCATTCTCGTCAACTTTAGTGATCACCTTCTCCTCTGTTCCATCAACAAAGGAATAACTATAACTGCTCACATCAGGTGGATTACTGCCAACATCAGGGATATCACTTAACGAAGAAGAGTCATAGAAAGCCGTGGAATTTGTCTGATAGCTCAGCTCGTAATATGCATCACGCTCATTTCTCAAGCCTCCAATGCCTGCATCCTCATCGCCATACCACAACAAAGAACTCCAAGCTTCACAAGTCGCGTAGCCAAGTTCACTTGTGCAGTAGCTATAGATATCGTCATAATCCAAATAGTAGAACGTGTTATCGATACCAAAAGGGACCTCCTCTTTAAAGGAAAAACCTGGTTCTGCATTTTGAGCTTCCCCTGCGAATGCGTAATCGGTGTCACCACAACTGGTACTAAAGCAATCCGTTGTACCAAGCTCTGGTTCAACTGCGACCCCATACACCGATTCAGTTTCTACTGGTGATTCCTCCAAAACCACCCTATAAAGCGCAGCGTTACTATAAGAAGCAACCAACAACGTAGAAGAGACAACGACTGATTTTTTTACCATTGCCTTCATTCTACGGCTCCTAAAAAATAATCCATTTCAATACCAACGATAGCTTTCTGCCTTTATTGCTAAAGGCATTAAATTCATGAGTTCAATAGTGGACTAGGATAAAAATAGAAAATGTGGAAACTATGTAGAAACAATGGAGGTTTAAACAACCTGACTTGATGGGCTGATGAACTGATGCCCTATTAAAGTTAAACGCTAACTTTCATCTCCTAGATTTATCCATTTTCTCTGCTAATTTGATCGCTAACCTATTTGCGTCAAAGAAATACACTTATATTTGGTTACGAATAGGAATTAAATTATGAAAAAAATCACGACAGCATTACTTTTACTGACATCGACATTCGCGCTTCAAGCGTGTGCTGAAAGCCGTGAAGGCCCAAGAGAAATGCCAAGCTTTGAAGAAATGGATGCAAACGGTGATGGCGAATTACAATTAGAAGAGCTCAGAGGTCCACTCGCCGATGACTTTGATAAACTAGACGCAGATGGAAGCGGTGGTCTATCGGAAGAGGAAGTTCCGCCGCCACCACCAAGACGTCAATAATGGTTAGAGGGTTATCCTAAAATAGTGATAATTCAATGCGAGCTGATGGGATATAGCACCCTGTCAGCTCGCTATTCGTTTCTAACAAAAAGATGCTTATACATGGCCTAAGATGAATAAAGAAATCAATGTCCACATTTCCCACACGATTGGTGACTAATATTGGTTTAACTCACTTTTGTCTTAATTCATTTTACTGTCCTAATTCACTTTAACTTCTGGAGAGAACGTGCGCATATCAATTTTCACTAAACTGTTTGTTTCAATACTAATGGTATGCGTGACCATGCTCTTTGTACTGACCTATTTTATTAACTCCAGTTTTCAAAGAGGGCTCCAAGATTTCACAAATAATAATGAGATTGCCCTAGCTCAAGAACTCGCCAATAACTTAAAGCAATATTACTCACCTTCCGAAAAGTGGAGGCGGCTAGAACGTGAACCACATTTAATCGCCAGCAGCATTGGTGGCCCCTCACGACCACATGCTCGTGACAGACACCCATCGCCACCACCATTAAGAGAGCCGGAAGCGCCAGATCTTCAACCTATTTGGCAACGACTCAACATTTTAGATCAAAACGGGCGAGCTATAATTGGACCGCCTGAAAACCTACATCACCTTGAAGATGGTCAGCATCAAGCACTAGTCGAAATAACACGGGATGATCAAGTGATTGGGTATATCTCCATCGTCCAGATGGATGAAATATCAGGGCCTTTGGCAGAAAGCTTTTTCAAACAACAAACGACGCATGTAAGCACTATCGCTTCGATTACCGTGTTGCTTTCATTCCTTATCGCTTTATTTCTTGTTAGGCGATTTTTGAAACCATTGCGTGCTTTGTCGAAAGGTGCCAAATCTATCGAAAATGGCGATCTCGATTTCTACATTGAAAAAAGCGGCAATGATGAATTGTCCGATCTCATCGGAATATTCAACGGTGTAGTCGAAACACTAAGAAAACAGAAAACACTTAGAGAACAGTGGTTATCGGATATTTCACATGAACTTAGAACGCCTATCACCGTGCTAAGAAGTGAACTAGAAGCGCTACAAGACGGTATCCGATCTCCTGAGCCAAAATACATCGACTCGTTACATCAACAAATCATCACGTTGGGTCAACTCGTTGAGGATCTTCACCAACTCTCCCTGTATGACATCGGATTTAACCTCAATGTTAAAAACAACGTTGATATACATAAACTGATTGATTCTGTGATCGTTCAAAACTCGATCCGTTTAGAACAAAAAAACATCACATTAACAAAGCACTATGACCATTCAGCCCCACTGTTTACCTCGTGTGATGAGAGATTACTGACACAACTGTTTGTGAATCTGTTGGAAAATAGCGCACGATACACTAGCGATAATGGGCATGTATCGATAGATGTTACCGACATTAGTGATAGTATTATTATCAACGTTGAAGACAGTGATCCAGGTGTACCTGATGCATCACTTCCGCGTTTGTTTGAGAGGCTTTACCGCGTTGATAAATCGCGCAGTCGCTCAAGTGGCGGTTCTGGGCTTGGCTTATCTATCTGTAAAAATATCGTTGAAGCGCACCAAGGACACATTACTGCCGACCACTCAGAATTGGGTGGACTACGAATCATCATAGCGTTACCAAAGGAAATAAAATCGTGATTTTAGTCGTCGAAGATGAGCCTGCATTAGCAAGTGTACTGTGTGAGTACTTAGAGCACTCTGGCCTTGAAAGTCATCATATTATCGATGGTAACCTTGTCATTGACTGGGTAAAGCAAGCATCGCCTAAACTCATTATTCTCGACCTCATGCTACCCAATCGAGACGGGTTGGATATTTATCGAGAGCTGAGAACGTTCAGTGACATCCCAGTGGTTATGGCGACAGCCAAGGTCGAAGAGATTGATCGACTCGTTGGGCTTGAACTGGGTGCAGATGATTATATATGTAAGCCGTACAGCCCGAGAGAAGTGGTTGTGAGGGTGAAAAATATTTTGCGCCGTTCCAACAAGCCCCAAGCCACGTCAACAACGAACGCCATTGATATTGATGAATTGAGTATGACCGCCGTCCTATGTGGTATTAAGCTAAGTTTAACGCCAGCTGAGTTTCGGCTTTTGCACCTTCTCTATCAAAATGTTGGCCGCATTTATAGTCGCGATCAATTGATTGATAAAATCTACGACGATAGAAGAGTGGTCAGTGATCGCACTATCGATAGCCATATTAAAAACTTACGCAAAAAAATGGTCTCGATAAATGAAAAATGTGACTACATTAAATCCATTTACGGGATAGGTTACAAACTAGAAATAGAATAATACGAATCAAAAAGCCGCTGTAGTCAGCGGCTTGATGAGTTCTAGAACGAACCTAAATCGAATATAAGGTTCGCGTTAATCCCAGTTGAGAATCGACCAATTCGGTTGATCAGCCAGTGCTTTCAAACGCGGGCATGGGTTTACTAGGTAAGCAAAATCAGCGTGTTCACACAAAGGTAAGTCGTTGATTGAATCCGTATAAAAGTGAATGTCTGAGTAGTTAGTTTCTTGATTGTCTAACCACTCTTTCAAACGCGTCACTTTACCTTCTCGGTAACTTGGAACGCCTGATATTTGAGACGTGAAACGACCTTGGTTTTCAATCAAATCAATACCGAGGGCGTTCTCGATACCAATCTTGCGGCCGACCGCTTCTACTAGGAAAGTGACGCTGGCTGAGATGATCAACATGTCGATATCATCATTCTCAAGCTGCTCAATCAAAGGTTTCGACTGTTTGAACTGCTTAGGCAAAATATGCTGTTCAACACACTCTTCCACCAAGGCGGTGACTTGCTCTGTTGGCATATCGGCCAAAGGCTGCATGGAAAACGTGAGGTAATCTTCCATGTTCAGTTTGCCTTCCGAATACAAGCCCATTAAGCGCTTATCTTCTTCAATAAAGTTGGGCGCTGTGGCAATGCCCTTTTCAACCAAGAACTCATTCCAGAGCATCGCTGCATCGGCATTGATCAGCGTTTCATCCATATCAAATACATACAAAGGTTTGAACATCTTAGGCTCTCACAGGTTGAATTTCGTTAAGGTTAAACAGGAGTTCAAGTTGGCTGCCGTTTGCCAACAGTCGCTCAGAGGAACGGTTAAGTAAATCGACAGTTAATTCACATTCATCGACATCCACTTGGTAGCGAATCACGTTGCCTAGCAATTGGTGGTTGCGAATGGTGCCCGTTTTCGGCGCGGAGATATGCTCGCCATATTGTCGGCCTTGCTCTTTAACGTAGATAGATTCAGGACGAATCGCCACCTTCCACTCAGTTTCAATGTTGAACAGCTGCTTAGCTTTGTTCGCCTGCACCAAATTGTAGTGCCCCATGAAGCCAGCAACAAACTCATTGGCAGGTTGAGTGTATATCTCTTCAGGTGTGCCTGCTTGTACGATCTCACCTTTATTCATCAAGAAGATGCGGTCAGACATGATCATCGCCTCTTCTTGATCGTGGGTCACGAAGATCGTGGTCAGGTTCATCTCTTTTTGAATATCTCGGATCTGTTGGCGCAGGTGCTTTCGGATCTTCGCATCGAGTGCTGAAAGCGGTTCATCAAGTAGCAGAATACGCGGCTTGACCACCAAGGCTCTTGCCAAGGCGACACGCTGACGCTGTCCGCCCGAAAGCTGATGCGGGTAGAACTTTTCTTTGCCCGTTAAGTCCACCAGCCCAATCACTTTCGCGACTTCACGTTTAATCTCGTCAGCAACAAGCTTTTTCATCTTAAGGCCAAACGCAATGTTGCCTTCAACCGTCATGTTCGGGAACAGAGCATAAGATTGAAACACCATGCCGATGCCACGCTGTTGCGGTACTTGATGAGTAATCTCCTCACCATTAACCCAGATTTCGCCGCCATCAACAGGATTCAGGCCTGCCAAGCTACGCAGGAGAGTCGACTTACCACAGCCACTTGGGCCAAGCAGAGTAATGAATTCGCCCTTCTCGATGGAAAATTCAATATCTTCAAACACCGTGTTGTCACCAAAGCGCTTGGTGAGGTTTTTCGCATTTACATAGCTCATTATTTTGTTCCCTGGCTGAAACGACTTGCCAACCAAGTCAGTAAGAAAATAAACAGGAAGTACGTCATCACAAGGGCTGACGTGAAGTGGCCGCTGGTTTGACGCATGTTGTATAGGTAGATTTGCAGTGTCTCGTAACGTGTACCCACCAAGATGTTGGCGAACACGAACTCGCCCAATAGGAACGAGAACGACAAGAACAATGACGCCATTAAGCCTTTCTTAAGGTTTGGCAGAATAATCAACAAGAACGCCTTGGTGGTACTTGCACCGAGCAGATGTGCTGCATCCATCAAGTCTTGCAGGTTGATCGCTTCAAAGCTGTTGGCAATCGCGCGGTACATGAATGGCAGCGCGATGGTGAAATAAGTACCAATCAAGATCCACGGTGTGCCAATCAGTGATATTTCGCTATCGGCATACAACTGAAGCAAGCCGACTGACGAAACTACTGGCGGTACTGCGAACGGCAATAAAATCAGGATATTCATCACCTTGTCGAGTTTCGGGAAATAGTAAAACACCACGAAAATCGCAGGCAAGACCAACACCACACTCAATGACAGTGCCGCCACACAGATAAACAGTGAACGACCAAAGGCTTGTAAGAAGCGAGGATCGGTCAACAAGTTGATGTACCAATCTAACGTGAAGCCATCCGGCAGGATCGTTGCGCCCCATCGAGAAGAGATCGAGTAGATAAAGGTCGCTAAGATCGGGATCATCATGATGCCGACAATCGAATAGACCACGGTTTTATGAAAGCGAGTATTTACGGTGTTCATTACTTTCTCTTCCCTGCGTAGCTTTTACTGATCAGCCATTGGTTAATCACTGTGATGAAGGCCAGCATCGCCATCAGAATCACGGAAATTGCAGCAGCCAGGTTTGGTTCTAGGAACAAGTCGCCTGATACTAAGCTCGCGATTCGAATCGTAATCACGTTGTAGTTGCCCGAGGTCAAGGCATACACACTCGCATAGGCGCCAATCGCATTAGCAATCAAGATGATGAAGGTGCCGAACAAAGCCGGAGATAACACAGGCAGCGCGATTTTGGTCCAGTATTGCCAAGTTTTCGCGCCAAGCAGTGCCGAAGCTGCTTGCCAGTCGTCACTCAGAGCATCAAACGCTGAATAGAGCAACAACACCGCCAATGGGATCTGGAAGTAGATGTAAATCGCCAGCAAGCCCCACTTGCCGTAAAGGTCGAAATCACCCAGCAATCCATACTGCTTGAGCAATAAGGTAATCGCACCATTGGTGCCCAAGATGATGATGAATGCGAACGACAGAGGCACACCAGAGAAGTTGCTGCTCATGTTGGTGAAAGCAATCACCGCATCGCGGATTTTAGAATCAACGCGGCGCAGTGAAGAAACGAGCAAAGTCGCAATCGCTAAGCCAACAATGCTCGACCAAATCGACAACCATAAACTGTTGCCAAAAGCCTGCATCATAAAGGCAGAATCGAACACTTCAGCGTAGTTTTCGAGAGAGAGTTCGTCGTCATAGAAGAAGCTGTTGATCAGCACCCAAACCATAGGTGCCAGTTGGAACAGATAGAAAAACAATGCGAAAGGCGCAAGCCACAAAGCAGGCTTGAGGCGTTGAAACAAAGATTTGGTTTTAGGTTGAAGCGCAGAGCCACCGCTCTGCGTGATTACAGAACTGCTCATAGGGCCAACAATTCCTGGGTGTAAGATTTATCGTGTTCAAGGTTGAGTAGCTGACACACGCTGCCGCAGATGTCGGTCTGTTTCACTGAACATTCTTGGTGTGTAAACTTATCGCCAATCACAAAGAAAGGCACTTCACGCTCTTCAGGCAGAATGCCACCATGAGACAAGTCATTGTTCATGCCATGGTCACTGGTGATGATCACTTGATAACCATCATTTACCCATTTCTCAAGGTAGTTCGATAGGTAGATATCCGCGCCACGAGCACTATTACGGTACTGGCGAGAATCCAGCCCATGCTTGTGTCCCATGTCGTCAATGTTCATTGGGTGAATCAGCAAGAAATCAGGCTGATGAGTGACGCGCAAGTGCTCTGCATCCAAGAACAAGGCTTCATCTGGGTAGTGATCCCAGTGGTAGAAACAACCATGTTGGATGTTCATGGTCTCATCGTTGGTGAAACGGTCGCGTACTGCATCAAATGGCGCTCGGTTATATAACTCGCTCACCCAATGGTAAGCCGCAGCTGCCGTCACTTTGTTCTGCGACTTCGCCAAGCTAAATACCGACTCGTGATTCGATAAACGCACGATTTGGTTGTTGACGATGCCACTCTCGACAGGGCGAACACCGGTCAGAATGCACTCATACAGTGGACGGGACATAGATGGCAGCTCACACTGCACAGGGTAAAGCGTGGCGCGCAGCTTATTTTTTTGCGTGCTTTGCGAAGTGCCCTGTTTACTGTACGAATCGCCCTGTTTTGTCTGCAAATCGCCCTGTTTCTCATACATATCACTTTGCTCTAGAAGACCGTTCAGGTAGCCCATGCAATCACGGGCTACCTGATAGTTCAGTCCATCTAGAACAACAAGGATAACCTTATTGCTCATGGTCTATTCTCTATTGCTTGTTTCTATAAGCCACCTATTGAAGGTGGTGTGTTAAGCGGGGTTATTGCTGGTGAATCAATACGCTTTCTTGCCATTGACGTGGCAGGCGACGTGCTGATTTTTCCCATGCTGAGAAGTCAGTCACTGGGTGAACGTTGCTGTATTCATCGTTTGAGATCAGCTTGTCTTGTACTGATTGAGGTAGCGTAACGCTGCTACGGATTGGGCGCGCGTAACCTTCTGCTAGGTTGATTTGGCCTTGGTCGCTGAAGATGTATTCACGAGCCAACTTCGCCGCGTTCGGGTTTTGTGCGTATTTGTTAATGATGGTGGTGTAACCAGAAATCACTGAGCCATCTTGTGGAATGCTGACGGTAAAGCGCTCACGGTCGATCTTATCGCGGTAGTTCAGTGCGTTGAAGTCCCACATGATTGCCACTTCCACTTCGCCTTTTTCAAGATTCGCGATGCTTGGGTCGGTGTAAGACAGACGGCCTTGCTTCGCTAGCTCACCAAAGAATTTAATCGCCGGTTTTAGGTTTGACTCGTCACCGCCATTAGCAAATGCTGCCGCTAGAATTGCGTTGTTTGCTTGTGCTGCTACACCTACATCACCGACTGTGACTTTGTAGTCGCCTTCTAGTAGGTCACTCCAAGATTTTGGGGCATCTTCAACAAGGTTGTTGTTTGAAATGAACGAGATAGTACCTGTGTAAGCCAGAGCCCAATGACCATCTTTGTCTTTTGCCCAGTCTGGAATGTCATTCCAAGTAGTTGGTTTGTATGGCTGAGTGACGTTTTTCTTTACAGCCACACGTGCGAATGCGAAACCCACATCACCAATATCAGCGGTTGCGTTTTTCTTCTCTGCTTCAAATTTCGAGATCTCTTGCGCCGAGCTCATATCGGTATCCTGATGCTTCAAACCGTAGTTTGCTTTCAGGTCAGTCCATGTGCCTTTCCAGTTTGCCCAACTGTCTGGCATACCCACACTGTAAACTGCACCCTCTTTTTGAGCGGCTTCAATCAGTGACTCAAGATCAGCATCCTTCGCCATCGCTGGCATTGAAAGTGTTGCCGTAAGTCCTGTTACACCAATCAATTTAGCGGTTGTGCCTATTAGCTTTGTAGATGAACCCATAAGTTTGGCTGGCGATACAGTTGAACGGCTAAGCAAAGTTTTCATTGTCTCTATCCTTCTGGACTAGGTCAGTAAGTTCGTTTTGTATGCTATAGCCGGAATGTGACGGTTTGCCGCAAGTTATTTGACAGTTCGAGTGCATTTACGTGGCAGTTATATTTCACTCATATGACAATAAGCCATTGTTTACTGTCACATTCCTGTTAACTCCATGGTTTACCTTATTAAGCACACGAACTTATGGACTAGATCAGTAATGAGAACATTGGGCACCGGACAATCAGGGACACAGTTAGGAAGAATTAAGGCGAGTATTCGAGAGCAGCTTCAATCAGGTATCTTCATTGAAGGGCAAAAACTGCCATCAGAAAGAAACCTTAGCGAACTGTTTTCCACCACACGAATCACGCTCAAAGATGCGTTGGTGTCTCTGGAAACCGAAGGTTTGATATACAGAGAAGAGCGCCGAGGCTGGTATGTATCACCCGAACGTGTTCGCTACAACCCGCTGTCTCGCTCTCACTTTCATCAAATGATTCGCGAACAACATCGTATTGCAGAAACCAAGTTGCTGAGCACCCGCACAGAAATGGCCGCAGGCGATTACGCCAAAGCATTAGAAATAGAACAGATAACCCCGATACACGTGATTGAGCGATTACGCTTTATTGATGGCAGAGCGGTGCTGTTTGTTGAAAACGTCTTAAAAGCGCCCTTATTTGATGGTGTCTTGTCGGAAAACCTCACCATGTCACTAACAGGCATCTACCGAGAAAAATACGGCTACGAGACCCAACGCTCGCGTTTTGATGTAATTCCCACTTCAGCCCCAGCCTATGTCGCTAAGGCGCTAAATTTGGCTGAGGGTCAACCGGTGCTGAAGATCTGCCGTGTGAACTACAAGCAAGATGGCGAGTTGATGGACTGCGAACTGGAATACTGGCGACCAGACTCAGTAGTGATCCACATTGATAGCATTGGCTAGTACCACATCCTCTTAATGCGGTAGCAACACAAATACAAAAACTCCGACTGATTCAGTCGGAGTTTTTTAACAATCAAACATTAAGGTGCGCGAATCATCTAGCTCATGAATCAAGCTTGAGGAACTTCCTTACCCTTGTTGAATCTGGGTTAGTGAAGAACTTCTCAGGGTTGGATTTCTCAATCAAGATGCCCTTCTCAAGGAATACCACCTGATCCGACACCTGACGCGCGAATTCCATCTCATGAGTCACCACCACCATGGTGTAACCCTCTTGCGATAGCTTCTTCATTACCAGTAACACCTCTTCGACCAATTCAGGATCGAGTGCTGACGTTGGTTCATCAAACAGCAACACATCCGGCTCCATCGCGAGAGCTCTGGCAATAGCGACACGTTGCTTTTGCCCACCCGATAACATGCTTGGGTAGTTCTCTAGTTTGTGCGACATACCAACCTTATCGAGTTGCTTACGTGCCATCTCTTCGGCGTCTGATTTCGCTATCTTCTTAACGTGAACGAGCGCTTCCATAACGTTTTGCAACACGGTCAAATGCGGCCACAAGTTGAAGCTTTGGAAAACCATACCAAGGCGCTCTCTGAGTTTCGCCAGCTCTTTATATTTGAGTGGTTTACCCGTTTCAGAGTTGATACCAATACGCTCATCACCCATAAAAATCGTGCCGCGCTCTGGCTGTTCTAGCCAATTCATGCAACGTAATAGCGTCGATTTCCCCGACCCAGACGAACCGAGAATACTCACCACATCGCCTTTGTTGATGTTGAGATTGATGTCTCGCAGTACTTCGATGCCATCAAACTGTTTCGACAGGTTTTCAACCTTAATGATCGTCTCTCGTTCTTCCAATAGTGGTTCGCACTCAATCACTTCCAAATTCACGCCCAAAGAAGGGTTAATCGGTGCTTCCGTTTCAATAATCTCTGATTGTTTAAGCATGGCTAAGCCCTCTAAGTTCAACTTTGGTTTGGATTCGTTTGGTGATGGTTTCAAGTGCAATACTCACGGCCCAGTAGAGCGCGATAGCAATGATGAACGCATTCAATGGGATGAAGTACGTTGATTGAATGCTGTTGGCGGCCGCGGTAATTTCTGCGACGGTGATGATGCTAAGAAACGCAGTGTCTTTTAAGCAGATGATGAGTTGGTTCGTGATCAGTGGAACCGACTTAAACAACACATTTGGGGTAATAACTCGGGTAAATGTTTTGAATTTAGAGAAGCCATAAGCGTGCGCCGCTTCGATGTAACCTGGCTCTAATCCTTTACGAACACCTCGGAAAATCTCACAAAAATAGGTACCGTGATAGAGACTTAGCGCGATGATTCCCGCTGTAATCGCATCGAGTCGAATACCAACCTGCGGCAACCCGTAATAGAGCAGGTACGCTAAGATAAGAAACGGCAAGGTGCGCATCATGCCTATCAAACTATTGATGGTGTACTTCACACCAAGTTTTGAGTTTTCGAGGCAATACAATAAACCAATACCGATGACGAAACTCAAGATTGAAGACGAAACAAAAAGATAAAATGTGGTCACAAACCCTGAAGCAAACAGCTCTTTTTGTTGCCAGATAATATTCCATTCTTCCATATTTACTCCTTAAACTTACCCGCTCAATAACGCATCACAAGCAGGTAAATGGTGTTTCTGACCAAGTAGCCATGACGGCTAAACTGTGGTTGTTGTTGATAGCTGTGACTGAGGTAGATTACTGATAGCCACACTTACTACTGCAGATAAGTAGCTCGGTTTTCAGCCACCGCTTGCAACTTCACCAACACGCCAATAATCAACATGTAAATGGCACCGGCACATAGAATCGGCCCAAGTGGTTCATAGGTAACCGCAGAGATTCGATTGGTGACACGAGTTAGGTCGACGATGCCGATCACCGCAATCGCTGGGCTGCCTTTGATTAAGAACGACATCTCATTGACTAGCGCTGGTAGGCTCATGATCACCATTTGCGGGAACATGATGCGGCGAAAGTAAGTGATGCGTCTCATACCAATGGCTTCAGCCGCTTCCATTTGCCCTTTTGAAAAGTTAAGAAAGGCGTTGCGCCAAATCTCTGCATTGAATGCCGATGTATTGAGTGTGAGAGCTAAAATGGCAGAAACGTGTTTATCTAAATTGATGCCAAATGACGGAAAAGAAAGGAAAATAAACAGAGCCAACGTAACCAAAGGCGTTGCTCGTGCCCAACTAACATAAATGCCCAACATTTGATCCACAAACGGGATTTTCATCATTCTAACCAAGGCAATCATTAAGCCGATGACGACACCTAATACAATCGATACTGCCGATATCCATGCCGTTGCCCACGTGCCCTGTAGTAACTGTTCCCAAGCGTAATAATCCATAAACGACCTCTTTGATCAGCGACTTCTTTCGATAGATTGTGCGCCAAAGACTCATGGGTTAAACCGCTTTGAACCCATTGGCATGGACACAAACAGCCGCTAACTGTTTGTGTCGGCGCATGCTTATTCATCTATTGAACGGCTGTTAGCTTGTGATACTGCTCAACCGAAGTGATGGCTTCTGAAGGGAGTTGGTCGAACGATTCACCGAACCACTTCTTCTGCAACTCTGCCATTTTTCCTGTTTGCTCAAGGTGTAGGAAGAATTCCGTTAGGTAAGCCAAAAGCTCAGGATTATCTTTAGGAACTGGCCAGCTAACGAAACCTGGGCCAGAGACTGCTTCGCCTTTTTTGAATACCTTTGACTTCGACTTCACTACCTCGTTAACTGAAACCACACTGTTGATCACATAGTCTATTCGGCCGATTGCCAAGTCGGAATACGCTTCTGGGTAGGATTGATACTGCACCACTTTACCCAAAGATTTGCCTTGTGCTTCGAGCATCACTTCGAGCTCTGGAAGCCTTTCTAGCAAAGCACTGCCCGCTTGTAAGCCCACTGTTTTTCCATCTAAATCGGCTACCGTATTAATATCTTCCGCGTCAGCTCTGGTTAAGAAGTAATGCTGCGCTGAAGCGATAGGTGGAGTGAAATCAAAGGCCTTCAAGCGAGCATCGGTAATGATCGCGCCAGTTAACGCCACATCATATTGACCCGCAGATACCGAAGCGAGTAGTCCTGTCCAAGGTAAGATCTCTTGTTCGATATCGAACTTCGAATATTCACGTAACTCATCAAGCAAATCTTTGTTAATCCCCGCAGGCTTACCGCGGTCGATATAGTTGAATGGAGAGTAGTTGTCTTCTGTCGCCACTTTCATGAAGCCTTGCTTTTCGATGGCTGCAAGCTCCGATGCTTGTGCGACTCCAAAACAACCCAGTACAACTGTCGCTGCCGCTGTTGAAACCCATGCCTTCATCGTCATTCCCTGTTTCATACGCTTTCCTTATCGAGATTATTTGCCTGCCTTTACTTTATGAACGGAATGCATCGGAGACGTAGAGCCAATTTAATTTTCAGGTTGGGACAGAACGATTTTCTAGTTTGGGACAACGTAATTTTCGGGGTTGAGAGAGAGCAAAACACACTCTTAAAACATCAATATGAACTCTGGCGCATTTCTTGCTCTTTTATACAAATTGGACTGAGGTTCACTGAGAATAAGGACTGTATCTCATGGCGATAAATCACAATTGTTTCATCGAGTTTGATTCCAAAAGAAGCCTGCAAGAACAAGTACGTAGCTATTTGGTGACGGCGATATTGAATGGTATTTTTCCGGCTGAACAAGCGCTTCCGTCTTGTCGTAAGCTGTCTAGCCAATTGGGTGTTTCACGCAATACTGTCTCCTTGGTGTACGACAGTTTGCTCGACGATGGCTACCTCATCAGTAAGCCTCGCAGTGGTTATTACCTTTCAGAAAAGTATGAAAACCCGAGTGATACTATCGACGCGAGTTTGGATCATTTTGAATCAGCCGACAGCGACAATGCACCGGATTGGAGCAAACGCGTTAAGCTGCAATTGGGCCAATACCCACGCATCGTCAAACCCTCGCATTGGAGTTGTTACCAATACCCATTTATTTTTGGCCAACCCTCTATCAATGACTTCCCATTAGCTCAATGGCGAGAAGCGACAAGAAAGGTCACCTCAGACCCACATGATCACCGCTGGCTTTGCGACAAGGTCGATAAAGACGTCGACATGCTGGTCGAACAGATACGCACAAGGGTGCTCCCACAGCGCGGTATTCATGCCCAAAGTGATGAGATCCTCATAACCTTAGGTTCGCAGAATGCGCTGTATTTGATTTCGACTTTGCTCATGAACCATCAGAGTCGAGTCGGAGTCGAGAACCCCGGCTACAAAGAAGCGAATCACATCTTCAATCTCTCTGGCGCGCAGTTACACCCGCATCAAGTGGATGAACAAGGATTGAGATTCAATGAGCACTCTTCACTGTGTGATCACTTCTATGTCACGCCTAGCCATCAAGCTCCAACCGGCGTCACCATGAGTGATGAGCGTCGAACTCAGTTACTTGAAATGGCCAAAGCCAATGACGCGGTAATTATCGAAGATGACTATGACGCCGAGTGCAACGTGGAGTGGAATCCTAAACCCGCGCTAAAAGCCAATGACAAGGAAGGGAGAGTCATCTACGTCAGCAGCTTCTCTAAGCTACTGGCACCCGGCTTGAGGTTAGGCTACATCGTGGCACCTGAAGAGTTAATCTACGACCTTAGAATACTGCGTCGCTTGATGTACCGACATGCGCCAAGCCGTGTTCAGATGGAAGTAGCGCACTTTATTGAACAAGGCTACTACGACAGCTTTGTGAGGCGCTTTAGAGAAAACACTCGCCAGCGCTGGAAGCTGATCAACGATGCTGTCTTGAAGTACTTACCTGACTGCAAGCGACTGGCTCAAAGCGAGCAGGCCAACTCTCTGTGGCTACAAACGCCCAGCCACATCAATAGCCAGCGTTTAGCTTCACGAGCCGCCCAAAAGGGCATATTGATTGAGACAGGCTATTCACACTTTATGACGAATACCGAAACGGAATCGGGCTGTGAAGCATTGTCAGAATATGACCCCAATTCCTATTTTCGATTGGGCTTTCACGCCATCGACAAAGATCTGATCGCACCCGGTATCAAAGAGCTGTCAGAGGTGATGAAGATCTAGCATCACTTAAGAGCAGTTTGACCAGACTGATTTAGTGAAAGAACGTAAAAAGAGCATCAATCGATGCTCTTTTGTCGTTTCTGAAGGTTAGGTTTGGCACGTTGAAAAGAACGGGGAATTCTTTACCAAAGTGCCTTGGTTGCTGTGTTAGCTATCTTTTGAAGAATTAAGAAGCGAGTTCAAACAACACTTCATCAATGATCTTAACGCCTTTCTTTATATCGCTTGGCTGAATAACCAAAGGTGGCGCAACGTGAATACGGTTATTCACAATGAAGGTTAACAAACCTCTCTTGGTTAGTTCCGCTTTCAATTGACCCATTTTATCATTGCTCAATGGAGACTTGCTTTCACGATCTTCCACCAGCTCAACCGCCCAAAACATCCCTTTACCACGCACATCACCAATCATAGGGTGCAACTCTTGAAGGCTCAGTAGGAGCGGCCCTAAAACGCTGTTACCGACGTTATCAGCGTGTGTGACAATGCCCTCTTGCTCCATCACATCGAGCGTTGCAACGATAGAAGCCATCGCCAAAGGGTGACCAGAGTACGTTAAGCCGCCCATAAAGAAGTTTGACTTAAAGTACTCAACGATCGGTTCGCTGACCACCACGCCACCAGCCGGCACATAACCCGAGTTCACCCCTTTCGCGAAAGTAATCAGATCCGGCACTACATTAAAGTGCTCAAACGCAAACCACTTACCCGTGCGGCCAAAGCCGACCATGACTTCATCGAATATCAACTGAATGCCATGTTTGGTTGCCAGCTCACGCACGCCGATAAGGTAATCTTTGGGCGGAATGAGAAAACCAGCCGTTCCCGGAATCGTCTCTAGGATAATCGCCGCAATCGCCGTTGGTCCTTCGCATTCAATCACTCGCTCTAAATGCTGCAGGGCACGCTCACTCTCTTCTGCCTCAGTCGCCGCGTTGAATTCGCTTCGATAGAGAAATGGATTGAAGAAGTGAACGTGCCCACGGCTATACTCGTTTGGAATTCGACGAAAATCCCCCGTCGCAGCAATAGCAGTACCTGTATTGCCATGGTAAGAACGGTAAGCAGATAGCACCTTGTCGCGCCCTGTGAATTGTCGCGCCATGCGAATCGCATTTTCGTTGGCATCTGCCCCTGCATTGGTAAAGAACACCTTCTTAAACGAGCTTGGCGCTTTCGACAAGATACGCTTAGCCGCCAAACCACGAGTGAGGTTGGCGGTCGCAGGGGCAACGGTCACTAATGAATCAGCCTGATCTTTAATCGCTTTGATCACTTGTGGATGCTGATGACCAATGTTGGTGTTAACCAGTTGGCTACTAAAATCAAGGTATTCTTTACCTTCGTAGTCCCACATTTTGCATCCTTGCCCACCCGCAATGGCGATAGGCTCCGCTGCTTCTTGAATCGACCAAGAATGAAATACGCTCTTGTCGAGGTCGATAATATCTTGGTTCACAAGCTGTTCTGTTGATACTTCCATTTCATCGTCTCCATTAACAACACTAGATTCACAGCCGCTCGTGCTTGGCTCGTCTTCGAGAATGAAAGACACAAAACACGACATTGAAAAGGCTGCGCTATCGGATGGAATAATCTTCATCCCAAACAGGGCGGAGGTCATAGTGTCAGTTTCAACAAAACATTGGGCCAGTACATCAGCCCAAGTCTCATCCCCGATCCAACAAACTGCCTGACCCAATCCAATCGTCGATCTGGCTCTATTCAAAACTCTTAGGTGTGAATAGATTGAAAGGCAGACGAGACAGGTCTCATCGAACGCTAATTAACGCAGCAGCAATATCAAAAGCAAAGAGGTGAGCAAGAGTGGAATTAGGATTAGCGATGACATTGATTCTGTTTGCAGGAGTAGTTCGAGGCTATTCAGGATTTGGGTTTGCGATTATCGTAGCGCTTTCCCTCAGCTTTATTGTTCCACCATTGCAAGCGGTAACCATCGCTATCTTGTTGGACTTTTTAAGTGCCTTTCCTCTGCTCAAGCGAAGTAAAACCACCATCAATATCCGGCTTATTGCGCCGCTGTGTATTGGCATGTTGGTTGCGGTGCCTTTCTCGCTGTATTTCATTAGCACGATATCGGAATCAGGCTTGAAGGCCTTTATCGCGATGATGTCTTTGGTCGCTAGCACGCTGATTATTTTGGACTTACGCCTCACTTGGTTGCACCAACGACACGCGTTTTGGGCGGGAGCCATTTCGGGGTTTAGCATGACCACCGCTTCTTCAGGAGGTCCGCCATTAGTGACGTATTTGATGAACCTGACCATTAAAACCAGTGAACAGAGAGCCACCGCGATTGTGTTTTTTCTGCTGAGTTCAGCGATTTCACTGATCGGCTTCATATGGATTGGCGCATTTAACCAAGAATCGTTCATCACAGGTTTATGGCTATTACCGGCAGCTTTGATTGGCAATGTACTGGGGCAAAAACTGTATCTATCAGTACCGAACTTGTCTGCAAAAACAACGACCGCGCCGATTTTGATCGGCATGGCACTACTTATGTTAATTTCAAATTAGAAGGATGTATTTATGGATAAGATAGCGTTCATTACAGGGGCAACCTCTGGTTTCGGCAAAGCGGCAGCAAAACGTTTCGCAGAAGATAACTGGTCGTTAGTGCTGTCTGGTCGTCGAATCGAAAGGCTACTCGACCTAAAGGAAGAATTAACGGTGCCTGTGCATGTAATTCAACTCGACGTTCGAGACGCAGACGCCGTAAAACAAGCCATTGATTCATTACCCGCTGAATTTTCATCGATTACCGCATTGGTCAATAATGCTGGGTTAGCTTTGGCACCAGAAGGCGCGCCTGATGTGGACTTGAAAGACTGGCACACTATGATCGATACCAATGTCACAGGCTTGGTTAATGTTACTCATGCGCTGTTGCCTACGTTAATTAAAAAAGGCGCAGGAAGCTCAATCATCAATGTTGGGTCAATCGCCGGACAGTGGCCTTACCCAGGAAGCCATGTGTATGGTGCCAGCAAAGCGTTCGTAAAGCAGTTCAGTTACAACCTACGTTGTGACTTACAAGGCACAGGGGTACGAGTGACTGACCTCTCCCCTGGTATTGCAGAAACGGAATTTACTCTTGTAAGAACTAAAGGTAACCAGACGGCTTCAGACAACCTTTACCAAGGCACTACACCGTTGTCAGCAGAGGATATTGCCGAGCAGATGTTTTATATCGCAACCTTGCCAGATCACATCAACATTAACCGAGTCGAAGTGATGCCGACACGTCAAGCATGGTCTGCGTTCGCAATCGATAGAGATTAAGTTCAAACCGACACATACAAAAAAGGTGGTCTTTTCAGGCCACCTTTATCATTTCTTTCACACGATACTTCAAATATAACCAACGGCATAAAAGACTATGTCTAATTCGCCTCATTACTCTTTTAATGAAAGTAAGATTAGAGATACTCAACTAAACAATTTGCTGCTCATGTTCTTTGTTTGATTCCGTCTCTTTCGACAAGAAACTCGCTACGATCTCTCTCAGTTTGCCTTGGTTAACCGGTTTAGGTAAAAACTCATCCATGCCTACATCGAAGCACAAATGCTTGTCTCGCTGCACGACGTTGGCCGTCAGCGCAATGATTGGAATATGCTTTGCAGCCCCTTCTTCGAGCGCTCGGATCTGCTTGGTCGCTTCGAAGCCATCGAGAACCGGCATCTGACAATCCATAAAAATCATCTCGTATTCGTTGGCTTTGAATTTCTCGACACCAATTTCACCGTTGTCGGCAATATCAACCTCAAAGCCAAGCTTCTTGAGCATCATCTTGGCGACTTGTTGGTTTACTCGCGAGTCTTCAACAACTAAAACTGTACCACTAAATTCTCCGGCAACTGCGACAGGTTTTGACTCTGCTTGAATTGGAGCTTGTTTATCGGCTGGTGTGGCGTTTACAGAGACAATGGGAGCATCTTTAACAACCGCTGCAGGTTTACTTAACGGCACAGGTTCATTGTCTTTAAACGCAACCTCTCCTCTGTTCGGATAGGTAAAGACTGAAGTATCAGCCGCTCTCGCGAGTACCTCACTGATGGTCCATTTAAGCTGATTATCTTGGTAAGGACGCGCAATGTAGGCAACAAAACCGACTTGTTTAGCACGAGCTTCATCTTGCTTTCTAGGGTCAGCAGAGATCATCACTAACTTGGGACACTCGCTACCAAAGCGTTCAACTAAGCTTCTCGCCAGTTGAAAGCCATCAACGGACGGCATTACTTTGTCTATCAGAACGAGATCATAAGGTGATGACTGAGCCACAGACTCTGAAACCAACTCTAACGCTTGGTTTGCCGTTTCACAGCACTCAGACTTAACGCCAAAGGATTGAAGCTGTGTAGACGTTATACGCATGTTCAGCTGGCTATCATCCACAAGCAGAACCGAAACCTTATTGAAATCGATATTGCTTTCATCGGCTTCTAAACACGGGTCAAAGTCAGCCGTAAAATAGAAGGTACTGCCTTTACCTTCAACACTGGTGAGTTCAAGCTTGCTGCCCATCAATGTCACTATCTTCTCGCATATTGTTAGACCAAGCCCTGTGCCTCCATAAATACGTGTGGTACTGCCGTCGGCTTGTTGAAACTTATCGAACACCGATTTCTGTTTGTCTTCTGCAATACCGATACCGCTGTCGACAACCTCGAACCTCACTCTGAGTTTTTGCTCAGGCTCAACCACCTCTTCCAAACGAAGCGAGAGCGTGACGTGGCCATGCTCGGTAAATTTAATCGCGTTGCCGACCAAGTTATTTAGGACTTGTCTTAGTTGAGTACCGTCGCCAATCACCATGGTTGGGATCTTAGGGTCGATCGCTAATTGGAATCGAAGCCCTTTCTGTTCGGCTTTCACTCGAAAGGTTGATTCAACGTCGGCCGCAATGCCCATCATTTTCATCGGCTCTTGCTGAAGCTCTAGTCGCCCCGCTTCGATCTTCGAGTAATCGAGAATGTCGTTGATTAAGTCGAGCAACGTAAGCGAAGAGGTGTTGAGCATGTTGATGTACTCTTTTTGCTCTTTCGGCATATCCATTTCAGAGAGCAAAGACGACAACCCGATAATCCCATTCATTGGTGTACGGATTTCGTGACTCATATTGGCAAGAAATTCACTTTTATTGCGGTTGGCCACCTCAGCAACGTCTTTGGCTTTTTCCAGCTCTTGATATTGTTGACGAATACGTTCTACCGATCGGTTATAGCTACTCTCTAGAGTCGATATCTCATCTTTGTAAGTAGAGTGAGTTGGCGTTATAAAGCGCGGTTTGTTGTCTTCGACCTGTTGTTGGTTGATTTGGGAAGACATAGTCATCAAACGTTTTACGACAAGACGATAGACGATGGTTAAACATACGAGAGACAACAAGAAGATTTTAACGGCTTCGAAGGCGAGCAACAATAACACTCGTTCTTCAAAGTCATCTAGGATCATGCTCAAGTCTGATTGCACCGTGAGCGTCGCCAACGGGAAGTCTGTGCCGCCCATCTGGTGCACCATTTCCCAAGACTGAGAATAAGATTGGCCTTGGGTCTTTTGACCTAACTCTAGAATTTTTTCATCGGGACTTTCGATAAGAAGGTAACTGACCGAAGGGAGGCGAGAGATGCCTTCGGCTTGCACAAACAATTGCTCTCGATCTTCAACCCACAAACTTGCCGTTAAACCAGAAAGGTAGCCAGCCTTGACCTGCTCGATCTGAGAGCTGATAAAAGAAACTCGACTTTGGTACTCTACATACAACCCGAGACCTGTCACTATAACTGTGAATAAGGTACTGATCGCTATTATCATCCCGATCAACTGTCGGGAGAGTCCAACGTAGCGTTTTCCTTTTGTCACCATACACAAATTACCATTATTGTTATCCTAGCAAACTACAATTACTCAACTAGTATAATAGTAGTCATTCATCAAATAACTAGGGAAGGTTATGAAAAAACATCTTATCGTTGCATCCATAGTCAGTATGTTTTCAAACAGTTATGCTTCTGCAAGCGAACCTCTTCACTACTACATTATTGCGAGCCAAGCGCAACCTTTTCAAATCGAAACTGACGGGTCATCTCACAGAGGAATCGTTTCAGATATTGTGGAAGCCGTGTTTGATGACAGCCAATATGAGATCAACTACCACACCTACCCTTTTAACCGAATGATCGACAAGCTCGATGCGAGAGAGAACCCAAACTGGGTAACCTACGGCAGTCCAAGTTGGGGAAATATCCAATCTGTTAACCTGTCTGAAGATCCGATTTACAATGTAAAACACGTGTTACTCAGCAGCGGTAAAAAGCCGTTTGAGTTCAATACAATCGACGATCTAGACGGAAAAGCAGTGGTATTGCTGGTGGGGTTTGAATATCCAAACCTAGAGCCATACATCCAACAAGGCAAGCTCAACGAGATTCGAGTTAAAGATTACACCGCTGCGTTTCGTGTCCTGAACCGAGCACCTGGTGATACTGTGTTCGTGGAAATGGAATCACGAATCAAATACAACCTAAACGAGCAGAAGCTGAGTATTGATGACTACCAGATGCAAGAGTTCGGTTCAGTCATTAATAACTACCCTATCCATTTGGCGTTCGACCCTGAGATGGACCCTAAACTGCAAACCTTCATCAACCAACGTCTAGACCAGATGAAAGACGATGGGCAGCTCAACGACATAGTACAGAGTTACTTGTAACAACGACATCACTCATAACCCAAGCATCACCGTGTAGCTTCGGTAACGCACTTTAACTCTCTTCGATACCTAACTCGCTCTTAAACTAAAAAGGCCGCCCTGTTAAGCACACAAGCTAAACAGGGCGGCCTTTTCGATTCGTCTTTAAGGGCTAAAACAGTTTACCCGTAATTGACCGACTTAATTTAGAACAACCGTAGGTCAATGGATTAGTGTGCAGCAATCAAATGCAGTTGCTGAGTACGAAGCTGTTGACGTACTGCCATCAGAATCTTGCCTAAATGGTTCTCGCCGGTTCCATCGCCGCCATCGCCCCAAAAATGGTCTTTGTGGGAATGTTCTTTGATCACAGAATCCCCGGTATTGGTAAGAAAGAGAGCAAACTGCGGATTCTGTCTGAACTTCTCGGTGACGATGAACTGCATCACTTCAACACGAATCTCATACCAATCCTCACGAACTTGGTCTTCGTAGTCACGGCTCAAAGAGAATGCTTCAGCAGGTGTGCTCGCTTGCAGAATAGTATTGCGAAGTACTTCGCAGGAGAACTTCATGGCTTGATAATAGTGTTCGCTGGTTGCCCAAATTTGATCATCAACCTTGATGGGGCAAGCTGCAAAATTTGACAGGTATCCGTTTGGATCTTCAGGTTCATAAAATAGCACTTCTTTGGCTTGAGCCACAGAATTAGACATAGCCTTCTCCTTACCAACGACATCACATATTTTTGCTTTAACTTTAAAATTAGTGGCGTTGCATATTGCTGTCAAACAACTTGATTAAAGAGTATGCCATGGGCGTGTTTTTAGTCTTAAGTCTATGATTTCAAAAAGGGTATAGCGAAGCTGTAAACTAGAGAAGAGAATCAAACTATTGATCTTGCATAGATAAGAATTATGAAGAAGTGCTTATAAATCAAAGGGTGGCATGGTGCCACCCTTCTAAATGCAATGGGGATTATCAGTGAATAAGACCTAGCTCCCTCGCTTCTTCCAGACTCAAACCGCTTTCTCTAATTTCTCTTAGAGTCTCGATACGACGACGAGCTTCAGCAGACTTCATTTTCTTTTCTGGTTTGAAAGATACTTCTTCTTCAGCATCCCACTTGTTTGCAATATTTGTCATTTCATCATGGTTGATAGAATTAATGGACATGTTTTCCTCCGAAAAGCACCATGTAATGGACAGGTAATCTGTAGCAAATGCTTTTTCGCTTGTTAAGAAATTCTGTACTGAAGTGTGATGATTCCGACGCTTCACAAAGCTAATTAATAAATGCCTCATTTAAACTTTGCCAAAGCCATTTTCTGCAATTACATTTAAAAGATTCCCCATAAGAAATGTGGTTTGATCCAACTCTCATTTTCCCCTCTTTCAATGCAATCAAATCCGTTAGCTTTCACATAGGCTAAGGCGAGATTTTCGGCTTAGCCGGAGAATCTGGCTGCGGGAAAAGCACCTGCGCACGATTGATGACCAAGGTTTACCCTGCGACAGAGGGAGAGATACTGTTCAAAGGCAGAGACATCTCTACTCTGAAAAGCCGTAAAGATATCTTGGATTATCGCAGTCGTGTGCAAATGGTTTTTCAAGACCCCTTTGGTTCACTCAATCCCACTCACACTATTGATCACCATTTAACGCGCCCACTTAAGATCCATAAACAGGTAGCCACTAAACAGGCTCTCACAGAGCGCCTCAAAGAGTTATTAACGCTGGTGGAGTTACCCATCGAAACGCTAGCCAAATACCCGCACGAGCTCAGTGGGGGCCAAAGACAGAGGGTTAACCTAGCCAGAGCACTGGCCGTTGGCGCTGAGGTTATTCTTGCTGACGAACCCACCTCGATGTTGGACGTTTCGATTCGACTTGGCGTGTTGAACTTGATGCAAAAAATGAAGAAAGAGTTAGGCATAGGCTTTTTGTACATAACCCACGACCTTGCCACGGCACATTACATCGCTGAAGAGACGGCGGTGATGTACAAAGGGCAGATCGTCGAGTGGGGATCAACCCAGTCGATCTTGACCAATCCACAACACCCGTACACTAAGTTGTTGATCTCTGCGGTACCAGATCCCGATCTGCCATTTGGCGAACTCGTCAAAAATGAGCCAAACTATTCAATAGACGCTGATCGTATTCGAGAGCAGAGCAGTGAAATACAGCATGAAATCAAACAAGTTTCTGATAATCACTTTGTAAAACAGTGGGATAACGTTGCATGAATGAACTAGACACTTGGTTAGAGCGGATCGGAGATTGGTACAAAGACCGAAAGCATGATCAAGTGGACCGGTTAGAACCTTTGATCTTAACGCCTCCAGATGCGCTCTGGGGGCCATTGATCACGGATGAGCAGAGCAAAGGCATCGCATGTTGGCTAGACGGTTGCCTGAGAATCTTTACTTTCTATCGCCACCTCGCGGATTCATCGAATCCGGACTTGGCTTCGCAGGAGGCCAACAGCTCAAGCCATCAAGATAAAGCCTACCAATACCTAATGTTTGCCTACAGTAAGCTGCAAGCGGTGTCATGTGACCCAAAATCAGAAGCAGGATTGCAAGAGTGGTGTACACAGCGGCTACAACACTTGTGTGTATTGGCTTTGGAGTTTACGAACCAACAGCAAGAACCACGTTGGAAAGCAGAGTCTGAAAAATTGATCGAGTCGCATGTACGCTTTATGGCAACCCATCCCCGAAACGATGATCAAGGAATTATTCAACGCCATCTCCACTGATCAAGCCCTTCTCGATCAAGCATCAAATCAGAATCTCACCAGAGCTAGATCCGTAGAAAGCATGATCGAGCCTTGATCATGCTTCGGCGTTTAACTCTGTAAGCTATTGAATTTTAATGATTGACTGAATTTTAGGCAAAAAAAAGCGAGTCCCTTGGGAACTCGCAAAAATCTATTCAGTATGATGTAACAAAATATGAGCCAATCTATTAATCACAAGAAAGGACAAAGGTTGTCTATTCGGGATAAATAATAATCAACTAGATGCGCTACTTTGTCATCACTTTGTCAGCGTTAGGTGCGATTTTAATCAGCACCTAATGTGTTCAAAACTATCCATTCAGCGACGGTAAAACAGGCTTATCGCGATAGGATAATGACTAGTGGCCAATCGCCATTTCATCGAGCGCAAGGAACACGTTTTCGTCTAAATGACCTTCATGAACTTGTTTACACACTTTACGACGCACCGCTAAACCAGAGATCAAACGTTCAATGGACAGATGTCGATTGCTGGTGCTATCTCGGTCGTTATATAGCTCAATCAAGCGACTCAGTGTTTCGTATGGGATAACGTCCTCCCCTACTCTCAACCAATCAAGCTTCTCAATGAGCTCTGAGCACTCTTCTTTGATTGAGGCATGTGAGTGCCCTGTCATAGCAGATAAAGCCGTTATGCTGCGTTCTAGAGCCTCTGCAGAGGTATATTTAGAGAGAGTAATCATGATCTCGTCAGCGTTGATCTCAACAGAGTGTTTACGCTGCTTAACTCGACGTCCCAATTTGCCTCTTGGCGACGGTGCTTTACGCTGAATGGGTTCAAACTCACCATCGATAATCTCAGACAGCTCTTCCAGTTTCTGCTTAGACACCATTTCGTTACGAAGTGGGTTCGGCAGCGTTGGTGCCATATTACGCTTACCTGCGTTAGTGGTACGCGCTCTTGAGTAACGTAATACTTCTTCCACATTACATTTGATATCTACCTGATAATCGGTCGTTTTCCCTTTTTCGATCAACGCGGTGATCGTCAAGTGATAACCCCAAAGATTAACCAGGAAGGTATCTTCTTGATCCCCGACTTCACCCAGCTTTCTGAGCTCGCGGATCAGATCCATCGAGAAACGACGCCAATCGATGTTACGCGCCAATTTCTGGTTGAGCTCACTGAGCAACATGCTATCTGAATGGCGACGTGCCATGCGGCTTCTAAAGTACGAATACATTTGGAAGACCAAGGTATGTTGCTTCAGGATTTCTGGCGGAAATAGGAAGAAATAGTCACGCGTCAGCAGCTCTTCGTAGAACGAAGGCTCCCAAACCAGGATGTATAGGTTCGGTTTAATGCGAATTTCGCCGTCAGAGCCTTCTGTAGGCGCTTCTTCCGATGCGGTAATGGTTCTAGCTAAGAATCGGAAACGATCACTCTTAAAGCCTTCTGGCATGTTCTCACTAAGCCAACGGCCTGTAAGCTCGTGCAGTTGGAAATCCGTGAATTCGATACGATCAATACTGTCGCGGATAGAATCACGTGCAGGGCCGCTGTCTTTCTTGCCACGTAAAGACAAAATATCAGTGATGTAGAGTGGTGTTTTGTTTGGCGTGTGTTTCGCGTCTAGATGGTAATCATCTTGGTGATGATCATGATATTGAACGGTGAGAGTGAATAACGCGAATAGCGTCATCAGATCGTCAACGGTCATGATATTTTTAGAAGATCGTGTCTCGATCACAGCGCGAGTGCCAGAGATCGAAACCATGGATTTCTGGTAGCTCTTACGAGTTCTAGGTGGCGCTAACGCTTGATCAATAATCCCCGCCCAATTGGTTGGCGAAACAATGAATTGATCCGCTTCATCTTTCATCGTTGGTGGGGTATTCAACCCATGTTCATTCAGTAAGCGCTTGTTTACTTTGGTTTGAGCTAGGGCTTTAGAGCGCTTTTGCTTTTCATTTTGCTTCACGCTTTCTGTCACTAAGCTGGTGGCACCCAGCACCGATATCAATTGGTTTGGGTTCACAAAGCGATGCAACATGGTTTTACCAGCAAGGCCTTCTTCAAAGCGAACGGGGATTTGTTTGAACAATCCGATATTAACTGCAGCTCTCAGCCTTTGCTGTAAGGCTGCGCGAGTGACTTGACCATCGGTTGATTCAATAATCTCAGTGGTGGAAACGTACCCGTCTTTACTGCTAAACCCACGAAGTGAAATTAGGTTAAGAAGCTCAACTATGCTTTTGGTGACACCTTTGAAGTGTTGATATTGTTCTATCCATTCAACGGCTGTTTCAGATACCTCAAATAAATGACCATCTTTGTGGCTTCGTGCCTTAATTAACAATTTCTCTTCTGGTTTCATTTTTGATCCGTATCACACTAACCGTAATTTCACTATAGTTCCTGAATGATAAAGAAAGAATGATCATAAATAAAGAGAATTTATTGGCTTTTAAATAACTGATCTTTTTGATTAATATGATCTTAAATGATTAAGTGATCTAATGATCTGGACGTAACTTTGCTTATAAGTGGCTGAATTTAAAGCATTAAAATAAATCACCTTGGAAAGCATGATCATAAAGGTTCCGAAACTATGATCATTAAACTTAAGAAAGCATGATCACAGAACATCAGAACGATGATCATTAAGTCATTGTAAGCATGATCATTATTGGTTCGAAAGCATGATCATTATACTTATACAGCTTATCCACAGATCGGAATTCAACATCGGTTTCTAAGTCGCTTTTGACTTGTCTAAGTGGACACTTGTGGTGGCCAATCTATCGGAACAATGATCAAGAGAGCATACTTTTTTATCGTTCCTACCCTATTGAGTGCAAAATTTAGTCTGTATCCGCTGGAAATGGATTGCTTTGATGTATTTAGAGCGGGTGGGTCTTAACTAGGAAGCATGATCATGAAATTGTCATGTTTGTGTATTCTTGGTCTGTGTCGATTGAATTTTCAATCATTGAGCCCTTATAGGCGTTGAATCCCCATTCCAAAAGCATTTGCCCGTAACTTAGTTCATAAATTACATGCTTCCGGAACTATGTTTACTTGATCATTTTTCCGGAGGTTGATCATTTTCAATGTGCAGTTGCTCGGATCAATATTGCTCAGTTTACGCCTTGATCATGCTTCATAATTTGGCGTTATCAATTATCTTACACTGGATGTGCTCCATGATCATTCTTCCGGTTAGGTTCCAATCCTCTGTTGTTTTTTGACACCCCATCTTCTCTTCTGTTTTGAATTTTTTGGTCATTGAGTGTTTTTTAATTTTTATTGGATTGAAAATCTATAAATTCGAATGCAAATCACACCAACCGTAATCTACGGTTGTATTTCAATCGTTCCGAAGGTTTTTCGTTGAAATTCCATTTACATTGTAAATAAGTGATGCTGTAACATTTAAAATGTAGACTAGAAATAGCATGGTTATACATGATAGAAACAGTCATTTTTGTGTTTGTCTAAGGCGATGTTTCATCAAATTGTAAAAACGCGGTCTATTTTATGTGATTTTACTCATAAATGTATGTTCATGTTTTTGTTGTGTTTGTTGTTAATCGCTGTACAATTTGTACTTAGTTAATCATTACGGAAACTGGCAATGAAAAGAGAACAAACGATTGATAAGCTCTATCAGCTAGCCGAACAAACTCAACAAGTTCAGGCTGACCGAATTGAGATTATTTTGGAAGAGCGAAGTGATGAACATTTCCCTCCAATGTCTAAAGCTATGATGGAGACTCGTTCTGGTTTAACGCGTCGTAAGCTCGATGAAGCGATCACTAAACTTGAAGCTGATGGCCATCAGTTCACAAAGAACAACGCTAATCATTACTCGATTTCATTGACAGAAGCTCACATGTTGATGGACGCGGCAGAAGTGCCGAAGTTCCATGAACGTAAGCAGCACGCTGACAATAAGCCATGGATTATCAACGTACAAAACCAGAAGGGTGGTACGGGTAAATCAATGACAGCAGTTCACTTAGCCGCTTGTTTGTCTCTGAATTTGGATAAGCGCTACCGTATCTGTCTGATTGACTTGGACCCACAGGGCTCTTTGCGTCTGTTCCTAAATCCACAAATTAGTGGGGCAGAGCACGACAGCATCTATTCTGCCGTCGATATCATGTTGGACAATGTGCCTGAAGGCCAAGATGTCGATCTAGAGTTTCTTCGTAAGAACGTACTATTGCCAACTCAGTATCCAAACCTGAAGACAATTTCTGCTTTCCCAGAAGATGCGATGTTTAACGCTGAAGCGTGGCAAAGCCTTTCACAAGATCAGTCACTTGATATTGTTCGTCTGTTAAAAGAGAAGCTTATCGACAAAATCGCCGATGACTTCGATGTGATTATGATTGATACCGGCCCGCACGTTGACCCTCTAGTATGGAATGCAATGTACGCGTCGAACGCACTTCTGATTCCATGTGCAGCTAAGCGTTTGGATTGGGCTTCAACGGTTAACTTCTTCCAGCACTTACCAACGGTTTACGAAATGTTCCCGGATGACTGGAAAGGGCTCGAATTTGTTCGTCTAATGCCAACCATGTTTGAAGACGACAACAAGAAACAGGTGTCAGTTCTGACTGAAATGAACTACCTGTTGAATGACCAAGTAATGATGGCAACCATTCCAAGAAGCCGTGCTTTTGAAACCTGTGCCGACACTTACAGCACGGTTTTCGATCTAACGGTGAGCGACTTTGAGGGCGGTAAGAAAACTCTAGCTGTTGCTCAAGACGCAGTACAAAAAAGTGCTCTAGAATTAGAGCGCGTATTACATAGCAACTGGCCTTCACTTAATCAGGGATAACAACAATGGCAATTAAAACATCTGACTTAAATGCAAAGCTATTTGGTAAAGCAAACAAACGTCGCGTAGCAACACCACAAGAAGCGCAAACAGCGGCAAAAGAACAGGCTCAAGTGATTGAGCTTTCTGTTGCTGGCGAAGATTTGGTTTCATTTGAATTGGTTCGAATTCCTGCGGCTGAAGTGGCAACTCGAACGGTTGTTTTTGAAGAGAATGCTCGTGAGCAATCTTTCTTAAACGAGCATGCGCTTTCTGATGTTCTTACAACATTGAAAGAACGTGGTCAGCAATACCCAGCAGTTGGTCGTAAGAACAAAGACGGTAAAATTGAAGTTCTTGATGGTAGCCGTCGTCGTATGTCATGTATTTTGGCTGACAAAGAGTTCCTAATCTATGTTGCTGAAAACATTAACGGCGAACACGCTAAATTCCTATCAGACGTAGCTAACGCTCATAAACCGCTTTCTCTTTATGAGAAGGGCAAAGAGATGCAAGCGAAGCTAGATAAAGGCGAAGCTGAAGACCAGAAAGCACTGGCGAAAATGTTCCAGTGCAGTGAAGCTTTGGTGAGTGGTGCATTGAAAGCAGCCGCTTTACCACTTGAATTGCTACAAGCTTACCCAAATGTGAGCGACCTTGGTCGTCCAACCATTGTTAAACTGCACAAGCAGTTTGGTGGATTGACGAGTGAACAGCAGCAAACACTGCTGACTAAGTGTGATGCTTCTGAAGGTTTTGTATGGCAGCGTAGCGAAGCACAAGGCGTAACTCGTCTAACCAAAGACGTGACCGAAACATTGGAAGGTTGGATTCTTGAATTGGCGCCAGCGCCAGCGAAGAAAGCTTCTCCAAAAGTTGAGCTTATTAAGGGCCGCGTATCATACAGCCGCAAGGGTTCAAACTTGGCGTTGAACCTTAAGAAAGTTGATGACGCAACAATGGAAGAAATCCTCGCCTTCGTACAATCGAAGCTCGACTAAGTCGACGACTTTTCATTACTCCTCTAAAGCCGCTTTATGCGGCTTTTTATTTGGCTGTGATAAACTGTGTTTAGATGAATCTGGACGCTAACTATGACAAACCCAACCAACACTTTTCTACATACACTTTCTAATATTGCTCAGCATAACGATCACCGTTACGGCGTGGTCTTTGATGGCGATTTTGATTGGCAAAACTCTGCTGTTTTTTCTTTCCTTCAAGACTCACACAGTCCGAGCATCTTCCAGATTGGCGGTACGCCATTTGAAGGTGTGATTCATGCTCCAGTAAAAAAAGGCCAACAACTGCTTGGTCGTGAGTGTCAGGTTCTTGTTTGTGATTTTAGAGAGCAGTTCGATGCGAATGGTTTTAGTGCCGCGTTGGGTTCGTTAGTTGGTGGTGGGCTGTTGTTGGTGTTGCCGCCAAAAGTTAATGCCTCTGAAGATAGTGAAAGCTTTGGTCAACGTTGGTTAAAACGTCATTTCGATAAACTGATGTCTGTTTCACAACACAATGAAGCCTGCGATGTAGTTCAAGCAACTCACGTTCTTCCTCAGATGCAAAGCGCCCAAAACGGATTGGATAAATTTGAACAGCAAAACACGGCTGTTGAATTAGTCAAAAAAGTGGTGTCTGGACACCGTAAACGTCCTTTGATTCTCACTGCGGATAGAGGGCGTGGTAAAAGTTCGACATTGGGTATTGCCGCTGCGCAGCTGTTAGTTGAGCGTCACGGGTTTAATATTGTTGTTACCGCACCTTCAGTGAAAGCGGTAGAGCCGGTATTTTCCCATGCTAGCCAAGGGTTGGAATCTTGCGAAGTGGTAAACGCTACTCACATTCGTCATCAAGGTGGCAGTTTAAGATTCGTCGCAACAGATGAATTACTTAAATCTAAGCCTGATTGCGATCTGTTATTGGTTGACGAAGCAGCTGCAATTCCAATTCCGATGCTTAAATCCATGGTCGACATCTATCACCGTATGGTCTTTTCAACCACGGTACATGGTTACGAAGGCAGTGGGCGAGGGTTCGGTATTAAGTTTGAGTCTTGGCTTTCTGAGCATCGTCCGGGGTGGAAAGGCTTTAAGCTCGAACAACCGATTCGTTGGAATAACAAAGATCCGCTAGAGGATTGGTTGTTTGATTGCTTTCTACTTGGTAATGACGCATCAGTCACTGAATCGGCGGTTGATGAACTCGATGGCTTTTCTGCTGACGCAATCAAAAAATTAAACTTAGTCGAGTTATCAAAAGCAGAATGTTTGGCTAATCCTGAGCAGCTACAACAATGTTTTTCTCTTCTTGTGGATGCGCACTATCAGACCTCGCCTAATGACTTAATGCAGTTTCTCAACAATCCAGCAATCCGTTTATACGCCGCTTGGCAGCAAGGTGAATGTTTAGGTTGTATGTTGGTGACGGAAGAGGGTGGTTTGGACAGCGAGTTGATTACTCAAATTCAACTTGGAAAACGCAGGCCTCAAGGTCACCTTGCTCCAGTATTACTGGCAAACCAACTTGGCTGTACTCATGCGGCGAGCAGTCGTTGCCTTCGAGTGATGCGCATTGCTGTTTCAGCGCGTCATCAAGGTTTGGGTATTGGCCGTTGGATGTTGGCTCAGTTATCACAGCAAACCAGCCAAGCAGATTATCTCGCGACAAGTTTTGGCGCGACCAGCGAATTGATTTCTTTTTGGCGTGGTAGTGAATTTGAAGCTGTGCACATCGGCCACCAGCGAGATCAGGCCAGTGGCTGTCACTCGGTTCTGATGGTTAAGGCGCTTAACTCAAACTCTCAAGGCTGGATAAGCCAAGTTCAAAATCACTTCGAGCGTAGCTACTGTTTTCTTGTTTCAGGTTCTTTGGTTTCACTTGAAACCGATATGGTACGAGCGCTGCTGCCAAAGAGTGTTCACACTGTTAGCGAGTTTGAAACTCAGTTAGTTAGAAATCACGTGAACGGTGGCAACAGTTATGATGCGATCAGCTTCAGCGTACTGAACTTGATTCTACTCAGCAACGATCGAAACATAGGTATTTCTGACTTACTCATCGCAAAGGTTGTTCAGCAGAAAGAGTGGGGGACTTGTGTCGAACAGTTTAATCTTGTTGGTCGAAAACAAGCAGAGATTCAGTTTCGTAAAGATGTCGATGTTTTGCTAGCAAATTTACAGTGTAAATAGGCTAGCCATCATTTAAATAGACTGACCGCTACAAATTAGATTTACAGTGTAAATTAGAATCTTGGATTTACACTGTAAACTGAAGCTCCATATTCAAATCCGTTTTTGCCCTGATTATCTGTTACATCACTTCTGTTTCATCTCTCCACTACAGCCTTTAATCTTCTAAAGCTATTCGCCTTTACTATCTAGCCCTACATCGAATCAACATTCAATCGCACGAAATATTCTGAAAAAATTTTCCTATGTATTTGTAAAGGCGAAGCAGATCATAAAATGTGTAAGTCTTATTTATGAGTCATGTTTGCAGAATCGAAAGTAAGTGATGTGACGCTGATTATTCTAATAATGTGATACTCAGCGCAGAATTAATTATATAGACTGAATAACAACTGAGTCATTAGGGATACTCAATTCGAATGTGGGATAACATCGTTACATTGTCGGAAGACAAGCAACAAGTAATGGCATGTCTGCCAACCGGGACTGTGGTTGACGCAAGCTTTGATAACAAGACGCTGCCACCAACCTTGGAAGCTTTGAATGCATCAAACTATTTTCTTTTCGAAGAAGAGGTGTTGCGTTTCGTTACTCTTGCTAAAGAAGGTAAGGGTGAAGCTTATGAAGGAATCTTGATTGCCGAAGTTCGAAATGCCACTGTTGCGGTCGAACTGTCTGATGATGAGATGTTGGCGAGCCTCGTGGTCACTGGTCCCTACAATGGACACCCACTGCGTGGCAGCGACATCATTCATTGTTTATCTCAAGCTCAAATAACAAAAGGAATAAATAAGTTAGCGCTCAGAAAAGTTCTGATGATGAGTAGCAAACTTAAGCCCGGCGAAAAGTTTACTCAGCCAGCCGCTAAAGGGACACAACCAGTAAAAGGTAAAGACGCTAAGTTTGCCGCTTTGGTTGAAGATATTACTCGTCAAGTATTGAAGCCTCGCAGTAAAGACGAAGGCAAGATTGATATGCGAGACTTGGGACAAACCATTACCGTTGGTCAAAATGATCACTTAATGAAACGAACCCCCGCTACCAAAGGCATCGCTGGCTTTACCGTTCAAGGCCGAATTATCCCACCGCTTCCTGGACAAGACAGTTTAATCAAGCCTGGAAAGGGCACTTACATCTCCCCTGAAGATCCCAATTTACTACTCGCCTCACACCCTGGATTGCCCATCATTAAAGACCGAACCATCGAAGTGGATGACGCCTTATGTGTCAGCAACGTCGATGTCTCAACTGGGCACGTTAAATTTAAAGGTAATGTCTTTGTCTCTGGCAACATCGAGCCGGGGATGATCGTCAAGGCGACCGGAAGTGTTACGGTTGGTGGCTTTATCGAATCGGCCGAAGTGCAAGCTCAGGGGGATATCAAAGTCGCCAAAGGCATTATCGGCCACACGACCAAAGAGGGTGAGCCAAAAAGTTGTAAGGTATTCAGTAAAGGCTCTATCACAGCAAGCTACGCACAGAATGCTGAGCTACAAACGGCCAACGACCTTCGACTTGGTGTACACAGTATGAGTAATGACATTCGCTGTGGTAACAACCTTATCGTGATGGACAGTTTGAAAAAACACGGCACGCTAAGCGGTGGTGAAGCCAAAGTTGGCGGAAAAGTAGAATGTGTCTTCTTAGGTGTTGAGGGAGACACCGCAACTAAGGTACATGGTTTTGCGCGCTACGATGGTTACCGCCAAAAGATAGCCGAGCTGAAGGGAACTTATAAACACACTCAAGAGCAAACCATGGGTGTGATTCGCCAAGAGTTAGAATTTAAGAAGCGCCCGAAAGCAGAGAGAAGCGAAGAGCAAGCCCTAGAAATAGAGCAGCAACGTGAGAAGAATAACCTCGCAATAGAAAACACAAAGTCGCAGCTAGATACACTCGAAGCGGAGTTTGCAACCAACCTTGCTGAATGCACTGTAGAGGTACACGAAAAAGTGTATACCCGAGTGACGATTCAATTTGGTGATGAGACAGTCACAACCAAGCGGACCCACGGCGGAAGTGTTTTCTCATTCAACCAATACGAGATCCAATGTTCGTTTAAGATGGAGCAAGAGGATATTGCTTTGTAGGCTTTGTGTTGAATATAAGTGATGTATGGTTAAGGTGCCGATACTGACAAATAAAAAAGGTTCATCGCGGA
>NZ_JBFRNU010000030.1:0-42234 GCF_041471145.1 Vibrio sp. 10N.261.54.A5
TCTGCGGTCAGCGACACCAAAGTCATTCAGTTTACTCATGAGAGTGACGATGTTGAGTCGTTCCGTATCGAGCCAACAGAGTTCAATACTCTAGGTACGTTAACGTCAAACAACTTGGCGGTTCAGCTAAAAGAAGATCCTAACAGTGCTGGTGATTACATCGGTTTTGTTAAAGACGCGTCGGATGTTGAAGCCAACGTCTTTACCGTTACCTTCTCTGGTGCAAATCTAGGTCAATACACATTTACGTTGCTTGAAGCGCTTGACCACGAAGATGGTCTGGTGAATAACAGTTTGAGCTTTGACCTGCCTGTTTATGCAGTAGACAGCGATGGCGATGATTCTTTGGTTTCTCAGTTAAATGTAACCATCGGTGATGATGTTCAAATCATGCAGGATGGTACGTTAGATATCACTGAGCCAAATCTTGCAGACGGCACAGTGACAACCAATACCATCGATGTGATGCCAGAACAAAGTGCCGATGGCACGACGATCACTCAATTTACGTATGATGGTCAACTTCGAACACTTGATCAAACTGACAATGGCGAGCAAAAGTTCAGCTTCACGGAAGGAGAGTTATTCATTACTCTTCAAGGTGAAGTGCGTTTTGAGCCAAATCGTAATTTAGACCACACAACGAGCGAAGACATCGTGAAGTCGATTGTGGTGACTTCAAGTGACTTCGATAACGATCCCGTGACAGCAACGGTTACGCTGACGATTACCGATGGTGATATCCCAACCATCGATGCCGTGCCAAGCGTTACTCTATCTGAAACTAACCTTAGCGATGGCTCTAGCCCGAGCGGTAGCGCAGTAAGTCAAACCGAGACGATTACTTTCACTAACCAAAGTGATGATGTGACGAGTTTCCGCATTGAACCAACTGAGTTTAATGTCGGTGGTGTACTGAAATCGAATGGGTTTGCGGTCGAGATAAAAGAAGATTCTGCTAATCCGGGCACTTACATAGGCTTTATTACCAACGGTTCGAGCGCTGAAGTCCCCGTGTTTACCATTAGCTTCTCTTCAGCCACGTTAGGTGAATACACTTTCACTCTACTTGAAGCGCTAGACCATGTTGCTGGCCTAGCGAACAATGATCTGAGCTTTGATCTGCCTGTTTATGCGGTAGACAGTGATGGTGATGATTCACTGGTATCGCAGCTTAATGTAACGATTGATGATGATGTTCAAATCATGCAAGGTGGTGCGCTCAATATTACCGAGCCGACCGTCGCTGATTTAGCGGCTGGTACACCGACCACGGCTACTTTTGATGTCATGCCAAACCAAAGTGCTGACGGCGCGACCATCACTCAGTTCACTTATGATGGCGTCGTAAACACCCTCGATCAAAATATTGCAGGCGAACAGCAGTTTATCTTCGCAGAAGGCAAACTGTACATTACCCTCGAAGGTGAAGTTCGCTTTGAGCCTAATCGAGATCTTGACCATACGGCCGGCGATATTGTTAAGTCGATAGTGGTGACCTCAAGCGATTTCGACAAAGACTCAGTCACGTCAACCGTTACGTTAACGATCACCGATGGTGATATACCAACCATTGATGTTATTCCAACGGTTAGCTTATCTGAAACGAACCTGACGGATGGTTCAGCCCCAAGTGGCAGTGCGGTAAGTCAAACCGAAACCATCACCTTCACTAATCAAAGTGATGATGTGGTCCGCTTCCGCCTTGAACCAACAGAGTTCAATACCAATGATGCACTCACATCGAATGGTTTAGCTGTTGAATTACGTGAAGATCCGCAAGGGTCGGGCAACTACATCGGATTTACAACCAGCTCGTCGAATGCGGTAACCACAGTATTTACGTTGAGTTTTTCTGGGACAACCTTAGGTGAATACACCTTTACCTTAATCGAAGCCTTGGATCATCAAGATGCACGTGGCAACAACGACCTGAGTTTTGATCTGCCTGTGTATGCGGTGGATAGTGACGGCGACGATTCGTTAGTCTCTCAGCTTGGCGTGACTATTGGTGATGATGTGCAGTTGATGCAAGGCGGCACAATAACCAGTCGTGAGCCTGCTGGAGTCGTCGAAACATCGAATACTCTGGACGTGATGCCAAATCAGAGCGCAGATGGAGCAAAAATCACTTCATTTGTGTTTGATGGAAACAGTGCAGAAAGCCTTGATCTCAATGTGAATGGCGAGCAAGAGTTTGTGTTCACTGAAGGTTCTGTATTTATTACCACAGAAGGTGAGATACGATTCGAGCCTGTGCGAAATCAAGATCACACGAGTGGTGATATTACTAAGACGATTGTTGTTACATCTACTGACCTTGATGGTGATATCGTCTCATCTACCGTGACATTGAAGATTACCGATGGTGATCTTCCAACGATCGATTTGGTCCCTGGAATTACGCTCTCAGAAGTGGATCTCGCTGATGGTTCTTCGCCAACCGGCAATCCAGTGGCGATGACTCAAGTTATTACCTATTCAGAGGGTAGTGACGATGTTAGTTATTTCAGAATTGACCCTGCTCAGTTCAATACTTCGGGGGCTTTGAAGTCGAATGGATTAGAGGTTGAGATTAAAGAGCAGCCAGCGAATTCTGGTAATTACATTGGCTTCGTCAAGGACGGTTCTAACGTCGAAACCAACGTCTTCACGATCAGTTTCTCGACAACCAATCTAGGGCAATATACGTTCACACTGCTTGAAGCGTTAGACCATACAGATGGATTACAAAACAATACTCTAAGTTTCGATGTCCCTGTTTTAGCGGTTGATACCGATGGTGATGATTCTGCAATGTCGCCAATGACCGTGGTGATCACCGATGATGTACAAGGCGTTCAAGATGGGGCGTTAAGTATCACTGAGCCTTCACTTGCTGATATAGCAGCAGGTACGCCAACCACGCCAACAATCGACGTTATGCCGACACAGAGTGCTGATGGCGCGAAAGTGACTCAGTTTATCTACGATGGTGGCACGGCTGTTACGTTAGACCCAACTGTGTCTACAGAACAAGTTTTTACCGTAACCGATGGCTTACTGTACATCACGATTGAAGGTGAGGTGCGCTTTGAACCAAGTAGAAATCTAGACCATTCATCTGGCGATATCGTGAGAACGATAGTCGTGACGACCAGTGATTTTGATAACGATACCGATACCGCGGATGTCACGTTGACGATCAAAGACGGAATTGATCCGGTTATCGATGTAGTGCCAGATATTAACCTATCGGAAGTTGGTCTTGCTGATGGCTCTATGCCGAGTGGTTCAGCGGTTAGCTCGACACAAACGATCACTTATACCGTGGGTAGTGATGATTTAAGCCACTTTAGAATTGCAACCAACGAGTTCAATCCTGGCGACCTACTCAAATCAAATGGTCTTGTTGTTCAGTTAAAAGAAGATCCTGCTTCACCTGGCGACTACATCGGGTTTACTGATGACGGGGCCGGTAACGTAACTAATGTATTCACCATTGATTTTGATAGCGTTAATAAAGGGCAGTTCACCTTCACTTTGATTGAGGCGTTAGATCACCTTGATGGTGATCTTAATAACAGCCTCAACTTCAACCTGCCTGTTTACGCCGTTGATACCGATGGTGATGATTCGGTTAAACGCGATGTCATGGTAACGATACAAGATGACATTCAACAGATGCAAGATGGCACGTTAAGCATCACAGAGCCAAATACTGGCACACCAACCACTGCTACTGTTGATGTAATGCCTACACCAAGTGCTGATGGGGCGACCATTACTCAGTTTACTTTTGGTGGCGGTTCAGCGATCACCTTGGATCAAACTAACAATGGCGAGCAAGAGTTTACCTTCACTGAAGGCTCACTGTTTGTCACGCTAAGCGGTGATGTAAGGTTCGAACCAAACCGAAATCTAGATCATTCTGCGGGCGACATTGTTAAGTCGATTGTGTTTACGTCTTCTGACTTTGATAAAGATACCTTTTCATCAACAGTCACGCTTACGATTGTTGATGGCGATGGACCAACAATCAACGTTGTGCCAAGTGTCAGCTTGTCGGAAAGCTTACTTGCGGATGGTTCGACACCTAGCGGAACGCCTGTCAGTGTGACTCAGACTATCACCTCGCTAGCGAGCAGTGATGACATTGGAAAAATAGTCGTTGAAGCTGGGCTGTTCAATACCAACGGCGTGTTGAAGTCTGATGGCCTTGAATTGAGTTTACGTGAGGAGCCTGCGGGTTCTGGCGACTACATTGCGTTTACGACGGATGGTTCGGGTGGTGAGAAAATCATATTCACCCTAGATTTTGATGATACTAATCCTAGCCAGTATACCTTTACGCTGCTTGAGCGTTTGGATCACGTTGATGGCTTAGGAAGCAACGATCTGAGTTTTGATCTTTCTGTTTACGCGCAAGACACCGATGGCGATATTTCAGCGTCTAAACCGCTTTCAGTAACCATCACCGATGATGTCCAGTTAATGAAGTCTGGTGCGCTTAGCATCACTGAACCAAGCACGGGCACACCTACCACAACGACATTTGATGTGATGCCTGCGCAAAGTGCTGATGGCGCCACCATAACCAAATTTACTTATGGTAGTCAGCCTGAAGAGTCTCTGGTGCAAACCAACACTGGTGAGCAAGAGTTTGTATTTACGGAAGGTTCGTTGTTTATCACGCTTGAAGGTGATGTGCGCTTTGAGCCTAATCGAAACCTGAATCATTCTGGTGGTGATATCGTTAAGACGATTACCGTGACATCAGAAGATAAAGACGGTGATATTGTTACTTCGACCGTGACATTGACGATTTCAGATGGTGCTCCACCGGTAATTGATACTGTACCAACGGTTGCATTGGAAGAAGCGAATCTCGTGGATGGTTCATCTCCGAGCTTACCTGTGAGCCAAACTGAAACCATTGCTTTCACAGCGGGAAGTGATGATGTGAGCTATTTCCGTATTGATACCACTCAGTTCAACACGTCTGGTGATTTGAAATCGGATGGCCTAGTGGTTCAGCTTAAAGAAGATCCAGCCAACAGCGGAACCTATATTGGTTTCGTTGAGAGTGGGGGTGTTCAAACGGATATCTTTACCATCACTTTTAATAGTGTAGTGCTAGGCGAATACACCTTCACTTTGTTGGAAGAGCTCGATCATCTGCCTGTGCAAGGCAACAACGATCAAGTATTCACTCTGCCAGTGATCGCGGTCGACCAAGACAATACCGACTCTGTGATGAAACCTTTGACCGTTACTATCACCGATGATGTGCCTGTCATTACCGATACGACAGCGACCAGCACATTTGTGGTTGATGAAGATGATCTCGGCTCTGCGATTTCTCAAGCAACAGGTGCATTTGTTACCACAGAAGGTGCAGACCAAGTAGAGGTTTACGAACTGCGTAATATCTCTGCGCTTGAAGCGACATTGACCTCTGGAACTGAAGCGATTTCTATTACAGAAGTCACAGGTGCCGCCAACACAACGACCTATCAAGGTACGACGACAAGTGGAACTCCTATCTTCACGCTCGCGCTAGCGAATGACGGCTCTTATACGTTTACGTTGCTAGGTCCTCTAAACCATCCAACAAGCCCGAATTCCAATACCTTAACGATTCCATTTGATGTCGTTGCGGTTGATGGTGACGGCGATGATTCTAACCAATATGTATTGCCAATCGAGGTGCTAGACGATGCGCCAGTAATGAGTGCGCCGACGGGTGAAACGGTTGTCGATGAAGACGATCTTACTGGTATTGGTTCCGATCAATCTGAAGACACCATTATTAATGGCCTGTTCACTGTCGATGAAGGCGCGGATGGTGTTGTGAAGTATGAACTGGTTGATGAAGATTTGGTTCTGACTGGCTTAACCTCCAACGGAGAAAGTTTAGAGTGGCTTGCTGTTTCACAAAGCGGCACAACATTTACTTACGTTGCTCAAACAGCAACGAGTAATGAAGCTGTGTTTGAGATTATTTTCGATACCTCGGATAACAGCTATCAGTTTGAATTGTTTAAACCACTTAAGCACCCTGATGGCGCGAATGAAAACGCAATTGACCTTAACTTTTCTGTTGTTGCAGAAGATTTTGATCAAGACCAATCAAACGCGATCGATTTGAAAATCACGGTGACTGATGATGTTCCATTGGTGACAACTCAATCGATCACACGAATTGAAGGCCAGGGCTATGGTAATTCCAAAGTTGACATGTTTGCTAATGCGACGGATGTCGGCGCGGATGGCGCGGTACTGAGTCGAATTGAGGGCATTACCAGTAATGGTGCAGATATTGTTTTCCGTACAGGAAACAGCGGGCCGTACAGCAGCAGTTTCGATTTAAATAGCGGTAGTCAACAAGTACGAGTGTACGAACAAACCGACGATGGTAGTGGTGGCGTGGACACCCGTGAGCTAGGGCGTTTGCGTATCAACTCAAATGGCGAGGTTGAATTTAGAGCTAACGGCTATCTCGATCATGACGGCCTAGACACCATCGATTTTTCGATTAATGTGATTGCGACGGATGGCGATTTAGATACCTCTGAAACACCGTTAGATATAACGATTACTGATAGGGACTCTACAAGAATCGCTCTGAAAGTGACGACCTTCGAGGATGCGGGTAGAGACTCAACCATACCTTATGCAACAGGCGATGAGCCGGCTCTTGAGAATATTCAAGATAACCAAAATAGTTTGCCTAATGCGCCAGCTCAAGTTGCGCTGCAAGTTAGTCTGTATGACCAAGATAACGCTGAATCTATTGGCCAGTTGACGATTAAAAGCCCGAACGGAGGTGATAGTCATCAAGGTACTTTTTATTACTTTGATGGTGCTGACTACATTGAATTAGTGCCTGAGTCAAATGGGAGCATTATATTTGGTCCTCCTCAACTCGAACAAAGCTTTGCTCCAAATCCGAATGAGCCAAGACAAACTATTGCGACGATAGACAACTTGTTCTTTGTTCCGGACCAACACGCTAGTTCGGATGAAACTGGTGGGCGCGTTCGTTATGAGCTAGAAATTGAGAAAAATGGCAATACGGATCACACCATCAACTCAAACTTCAGAATCGAGATTGAAGCGGTGGCTGATATAGCAACTTGGGATGATTCCAACAGCACTTATCATTATCAAGTGAACGAAGATGAAGACAACGTTACTTTGCAGCTGAACGCAGAGTCGCAAGATAACAGTAATACTGAGACGATTACCTATGAACTTGAAGCGATTCAGGGTGATGGGAAGTTTGAGTTACTTGATCAAAATGGCAATGTGCTTACGCTGACGACGGATGGTGTATATGAAATAGCGGCAGAAGACATTAACAGCACCGTAGTTAACCCGATCGATAACTTCTCTGGTCAGATTGAATTCAAAGCAATAGCGGTTACAAAGGAAACACTGAACCCTTATGAAGATACCGCCAATGGCGGAGCAAATGATAAAACTCAAGCTCGTTCTGTAGAGCAAAACATCATTATTGATGTCACTGCTGACGCCGACCCAGGAAAATTCAGTGTGAGTCGTATCAAGATCAACGAAGACAATATCGATGACCCTGATTACATTGGCCCTTTGGACAACAAAGACGCATTCACGTTAGACGAAGTCATTACCATGACAGGGTCGGTGGACACAGATGGCTCTGAAGAACTGTTTGTCCGTATCAGTAATATCACAGAAGGCGCAGTGCTTTACTTTGTAGGTACAACCACGGTAGTTCCTACCGTTAATGGTACCAATTATCAAGAAATCGCATATTCCGATTTGGCTAATGTTGAGGTTGTTCCAACTAAACACAGTAATGTAGATTTCACCTTTGATGTTACCGGTGTAGTCAAAGATACTGCAAACCTGTCAACCAACCCTCAACAAGTTGATGAAGAAATTCTGGGTACTAAGACGGTCAACGTCGAGGTTAAAGGTGTTGCAGATATTCCTTATGGCGGTACAAACGGTACGGCTTGGACAGCAATCACCGATGGCACAACACCTGGTGTTCAAACCACGATCCAAGAGAGCCAGAATGGAGACAGCTACGCCGAGCTTGATTTCACCGTGTTGTCGGGAGAGAGAAGACCTGATCCTGCAGCAGTAGATCAAACCCCATTACCTGACGATGGTTCAGAATCCATAACCGTTATCCTCTCGGGTATTCCTGATGGCGTTATTCTGGAAGACGGTGACGGTACCATTATTGACCTTAACTTTGTCGGTTACGAAACCGGTCCGGGTGGTAGCCCCGATCTTTCTAAACCTATCTACGAAGCGAACATCACTGACGCAGGTAAAACCTCAGGAATCCGCATCAGACCTGTCGATTCTTCAACAGAGAACATTCACATTCAGGGTAAAGTGATCGTGACTGAGAATGACGGTCATACGCTTACGTTTGACCAAGAAGTGCGAGTGTTGGTCGAACCTAGAATCGATACCTCAGCGACGTACAGCACAGTCACTAATGGCGATGAAGATACGGCGATCAGTATTGATTGGCACCCAGAGGGTACTGATTATATTGATGATGATGAGCATTTCACTTCTATTGTGATCAGTGCCATTCCGACAGATGTTGAAAGTGTTGTGGTTAATGGCGATGTAACTTGGGTTTACGATGCTTCAGCAGGCACTTTAACCATTACGCCGAAGAGTGGACAGACGGCAGAAGAGTTTACTCAAATTGCACTGAACAATAATTTTATTCAGATCACACCTGAACAAGACTCGAGCACCGACTTTACGCTTAATACGGTTGTCATGATCGAAGAGCGAGATCATGAGTATGTTGATGCGACTGATCCTGGTCAGGGCATCGCTATCGCGACAATCACGGGCTCGATTGATGTTATCGTACGTCCAGTCGTTGAGCCGAAAGACGCTAGCAACAAGCTTATCGTCGATGATGTGCTGGGTACTGGAGCACTAGCAACCGTAGTTGCTGATGCAAACACTGGCGTGCTTAAGTTCACAACCAACAGCGATAATACATCGGTTACGGATGAGTTCGTCATTCGATATCAAGAAACAGATGCTTCGTCCGCTATCGAAGAAGTTGACCAGTTAGTTATTGAATTAACAAACGTGGACGGTTCGGAGCTATCAGATGCTGTACTCAATCAACTGCTCGTTATTGGCGCTGCTTATGAAGGCAATGGGCGCTGGGTTGTAACGAATGAAGACATATTTAGCATCAGTGCACCGAACGGCCTTGTTCTTCCTTCAGGAAACAGCGGGGCAGGAGGGTTCAATGACATCAAGATGGATATCTTTAGCACGGTAATAGACCGAGGTGATGGTGCTGAGGTTGAGTCATCTACGGCCGCTCGTAGGGACGGAGAAGTCACTCTGTCATTCCCTCAAGTGGTGGCTGGGAGTACTAAGGTTGCAGCCGATATTGATATAACACCAGACAGTGTTGTTGATGCGATTGAGGACACCCAGTTAGATCTAGGTACGGCATTGAATGGTTTAATTACTTTCTCGGGCGAAGATGACTCAACTGATCAAGTGACCATCATTATTGATGACAGTGTGACCATTAATCCAGGAGCGGTGAACGAAGTCACCTTCCCAATTAGTTTATCGGGAAGCAGCGACCTAGACTTTGTTAATGGCAAATATGTATTCCAGACTACCGTCGATCAAGGGGTCTCGACCGACCTCTCTGGACTACTGCTTAACTTACCAGCCGACTACTCCGGCGACTTTAGGTTGCCGTTGACGATAGTAACTAAAGACGTATTGTCGGGGGATGAGAAAACTCTAGTGACAGAAGTAGTCATTAAAGTTGCTCCTGATGTTGAAGGTAACCCAGATATTGACGTTACTGTCGTTGGTTCGCTTGACGATTCGTTTAACCCTGTCGATACCGACGGTCAAGCAGGGCAAGATCCAGTCGGCTACGAAGATACCTATATCCAACTTGATTTCAGCTCGACCATTGATGACCAAGTAAGCGGAGTTGAAGGTGGTGACGAAAAATTCACCTCTATCACACTGACGTTAAATGACACGAGTGTTGGGGCTTTCTATACCAGCGCAGGGGTATCGCTTGGCACATCGGTGACCTTTAATGAAGTTGAGATTAATGCAGGCGCGTTGGATAATGTACTATTCCGACCGGCGTTAAATTACCCAACAGATAATGACGTAAATCAAGTGCAAGTGAATGTCAGCGGGACGATTACCGATACTGCTACATACAATGATGCAGCTTCGCCAACTGGCAGCGCGACTGATACCGATACTTTCTCTACCAATGTCAGTTTTGAAGTCGTTCCTGTGGTGGATGACGTGTCTGTCACTGGCCCGGGTAGCGATCCTGATGTTATCGAGATTACGGGTACTGAGGACCAGCTGATTTCTTTGTCGGGCACAGGGCCTGTATCGATTGCACTGACTGACCTTGATGGCTCAGAACAGTTTGTGTCGATTAAGTTTACAGATGTACCTGATGGCTTCCAGATGCGTGCAGATGCTGGTTCGGCATACACGGTGAAGAATAATGGTGGTGGTGAGTGGAGTGTTCAACTACCTCAAGCATCAGGGTTATCGTTCGACTTGAGTGAGATTTCGATTTTACCGCCTAAGGACTTCAGTGGTACGGCTGAATTTGGTGTTGCCGTATTTACTCAAGAATCTTTGTTGGGTGTGCCTACTGCAGCATCAAATCTGCCAAGCTTTAAGCTGCATGTGGTACCTGTGGGTGATGATGTTGATACTAATCCAACAGATTCTGTGACAGGTAACGAAGGTCAAAACATTGATATCGAAATCAATGCGACGATTTTGGATAAAGAGCTATCTGCAACGGGCAACGGCACTTATACCGAGAATGCACCAGAGACACTTCGAGTAGAAGTTGCGGGCGTTCCTCAAGATGCCTCTATCTATTATCCAGACGGCACAACCTTGGCTAGTTATGATCCAGTTACGCAGCTTTGGACACTTGATGTTCCTGCACAGTCGCTCGATAAGATCGTATTCAATTCAGGTGAACACAATAGCGATACGGGTAATGTATTAGGCATTAATGGCCCGCTGCAGATTACCGTTCGCTCTGTGGATACTGACGCTGATAACACCGAATATTTGGGGACGCCAACCAGCTTCGATGTTGATCTGGTGATTGATCCTATTAACGATCAACCGATCTTTGTGAACGTAACGAATATTGAAACATCGGAAGACATTAGTGTTGCTATCGACAACTTTAGTATCTACGACGTTGATGCTAACTTTGATAATCCAGACGCTCCGTATGTTCTTACGTTGCAAGTCGATCAAACACTTCCGGGAGCGCAAGGTGTGTTTGAGTTTACGAGCTCACCTGACGTGACGTTTGTATTGCAACCTGGTGGCTCATTGGTGATTACCGGTAAAGAAGCCGACATCAATACCGCATTGACTAATGGAGCCGTGACTTTCAAACCAGACCCAGACCAGAACTACCTCAACCAGAGTGGTTTAGTCACGATCAATGCAACGCTCGATGATGGTGGTAATAACGGCTTGATTGACGCGGGTGATCCGAATACGGCTCAAACTAATCAAACTACGTTCACCATTAAGGTGACGGAAGTGAACGATGCGCCTGTCGCGACAGACGTTGATTTAGGTTCGATTGCAGAAGATGGTCAAATCGTCATTGTTGAAGGGGATTTAATTGCAGCAAGCTCTGACCCAGAAAACCACAACTTAACAGTAACTGGTGTAACTCTGACTCAGGGACAAGGCCAACTAACCCGCTTTGAAAATGCGGGTGGCGCCGATGACGCGGCGATTACCGGACCATTCTGGCTATTTGTAGCGGACAACGACTTTAACGGTGACGTTAAATTCAATTACTCAATTACTGATGACGGTACAACTAATGGCGCGGATGACTTCCTAACCGACAGTGCTGAAATTAGTCTTGAAGTAACGGAAGTGAATGATCAGCCAGTGGCAACGGACATCGACTTGGGCACCATCCTTGAAGAAGGTCAGTTGATCATCAAAGAGGGCGATTTAATTGCTGCGACGAGCGATCCGGAAAACGACACGATTACCGTGACTAATCTGGCGCTCGATGAAGGCCAAGGTCAACTACAACGCTTCGAGAACGTAGGTGGTGCTGATGATGCTACGATCACTGGCCCATACTGGGTATTTACGGCAGCTGATGAATACAACGGCAACGTTAAGTTTACCTATACCGTAGAGGATGATGGTACAACCAACGGCGCTAATGACTTCCTAACGGATACAGCGGAGATCACCGCGATTGTCGATGGAGTGAACGATACACCGGTCGTTAATGGTGACAGTGTCACTACGGTTATTGACGAGGATGCTGGTCAACTGTTGAGTGGTATCAATGTCAGTGACCCTGATTATGTAGATACATTTTCTGATGATCTGATGACCGTCACGCTGACGGTGGATTACGGTACATTGAATGTATCACTTCCAGCAGTGACGACGGTTGTTGTTAACGGCAACAACACGGGTTCAGTCATCTTAGTGGGGACATTGAGTGACCTGAATGCGTTGATTGATACGCCAACCAGTCCAAATGGTGTTTTCCTTGATGCGAGCCTGTCTCCAACCAATAGCATTGGATTAGAAGTTGTTGCCAAAGACAGCGGCAACCCTTCAGGTATTGCGATAGAGACAGCACCTGTGGTTTACAACATCGCGGTGACGCCAGTGGCGAATGCACCAACCCTGTCTATCGATAGTGCGACTAACTACGTGAGAAACATTACTGCGAGTCAGTCTGTGAGTGCGAGTGGCATTCCTTTAGTTGGGATTATCGCAGCCTTAACGGACATTACAGAAGAGCTAACGCTGCATATCAGTGATGTACCTGCTGGCGCTCAAATCACCAGTGCTGCGGGTTCTGTGACGGATCTTGGCGGTGGTGTTTGGGTAGCAACGGCAGATGCAATTGAAAGCTTGCAAGCGGTTGGGCTTTCTCAAACTCCAGGTAACTACACACTGAAAGTCGAGGCGGTTTCTGAAGAGACTGACAACAACGATACAGCAACCTCTGCATCGATTGACCTTAACTTGAACATTGTGTCTAACGCAGTTGATATTAACTTGGCTTCGGAAACCGATGATGTTCAGTTACTGGCTGGTGCTAATGCGACTGACTTAACGGGTGGTTCAGGGAATGATCGACTTGAAGGTGGCGCAGGTGACGATACGCTTGTTGGCGGTGACGGTAACGACACCCTGATTGGCGGCGGAGGCTCAGACATTCTGACTGGTGGTGATGGTATGGACTCGTTCGTATGGCTTAACATCGAAGATGGTGTTGAAGATACGATTACCGACTTTGATTTGTCGGAAGGGGACAGTATTGACTTGAGAGAAGTGTTGCCGGAGCTTAAAAATACATCTCCAGACATGACCGCGTTGCTACAACAGATAGACGCGAAAGTGGACGGGGATGATATTGAGCTTACGATCAACCCGGATGGCTTAGGTACTACGGAACAGGTGATTGTGGTTGAAGACCTTGCGCCACAGCTAACCTTAAGTAGCACCATGCCTTCGGACATTCTGGATGCATTGGTACAGCAGAATGTGATAACTCACGGTTAAAGCGAACCATTGAACCATAACGAAAGAGGCCAGCATTGCTGGCCTCTTTTTTGTTACGGTATAAATTGAAAAGAGTTACTTAAGGGAGTTGTGGATCAGGAACTCTTCTTCAACACCTTTCAATTTCATCTCATCCATAATGAAGTTCACCGTGTTCAACAAACGTTGTTCACCTTTAGGAATCAGATAGCCGAACTGACTGTTGGTGAATGGAGTTTCGCAGCGTGCCGCTTCAAGACGTTCATCAGTTACTTGATAGAATAGACCTTCAGGCGTTTCTGTTACCATCACATCAACTTTGCCTTCTGCTACTGCTTTCGGTACGTCGAGATTGTTCTCGTAGCGTGTGAAGCTTGCATTCTGCAAGTTCGCGTCGGCAAAGATCTCGTTAGTACCGCCAATGTTCACGCCCACACGAACAGAAGAGAGGTTCACTTTCTCAATGCTGTCGTACTGTTCTGCGGTGCCTTTTGCAACCAAGAAACACTTACCAAAGGTCATGTAGCCTTGAGTTTGTTCCGCGTTTAACTGACGCTGCATTTTACGTGTAATGCCGCCCATTGCGATGTCGTACTTATCGTCGTCTAGATCGGCCAGTAGATCTTTCCATGTGGTACGAACAATCTTCAATTCAACGCCTAATTGTTCCGCGATGTGCTGTGCAACGTCGATATCGTAGCCAGAGTAGCTTTTACCATCGAAGTAAGAGAAAGGCTTGTAGTCACCTGTGGTGCCCACACGCAGAGTACCTGATTTTTGAATGTCTTCTAGCTGGTCAGCGTGTGCGACACCAGAAAGTGCCAGAGCAATGGAAGCAAGTAATAGTGATGTTTTTTTCATTGTAATTGTCTGTTGTGTTTGTGTTGTCATTCAAAGTAACAGAAACAATCAGAGAAAGAGATCAAACCATTGGAAAGGTTGGAAAAGAAGATGAAACGAGGGCAGGAGATAGGTATTTCTATGGTTTGTGAGCATTGATCGAGGTGCGTTTCATATTCCGTTTTGATAAACCGAAGACAAACAAAAAGCCCATGTTATCGAATAACATGGGCTTCATTTTGGTTTAACTTGTTAGCTGCTTATTTAGCTATTTAGCTATTTAGCAACTGACTCGTTGTTCATCTTAGCCGGAGCTTTAGATGCGTTAACCAATAGGATACCAACGGTTAGTACCATTGAACCACATAGTAGGAACAACAAGCGTCCTGTTGGTTCGTTTGGAATCAGAGCCATTGCTAGGATACCGAAACCTGCTGTGCTGATAAGCTTACCAAGCATTGAACGCTGTTTAGTATCTAGGTTTTGTTGCTCTTCACCTTCCGCTACAAGCGGCGTGTTCCAGTTAGTGAATAGTTGGTCAACTTCTTTCTCACGCTCTGGCGATAGGCCTTTGTAGAAGCGAGAAGTCATGATGAAGTAACCACCTGTGAACACTACGTGAGCAGCTAAGCTAAGACCTACTTTCAAGTCGCTCCATTCACGGCCTGTAAGCGCTGTTTCTAGACCAAATAGGTTCTCGATGTCTTCTGCTTGCAGAGAGATACCGAAGATGTAAGAAACGAAACCACCAACCACTAGAGTAGACCAACCAGCCCAGTCAGGTGTCTTACGAATCCACATACCTAGTAGGACAGGGATAAGCATTGGGAAGCCAATCAACGCACCTACGTTCATTACGATATCGAACAAGCTTAAGTGACGCAGAGAGTTAATGAATAGACCAATCGCAATGATGAAAATACCCATCATGATAGTCGTTATCTTACTTACAATAACCAGCTCTTTCTGAGTCGCATTTTTACGAAGAATCGGGCTGTAGAAGTTCATTACAAAGATACCAGCGTTACGGTTCAAACCTGAATCCATAGAAGACATCGTTGCAGCGAACATTGCTGACATAAGAAGACCAACCATACCTGCTGGCATTACGTTTTGTACGAATGCTAGGTAAGCAGCATCACCGGCTTTGTCGCCCATTGATGTGTATTGCTCAGCGAACTCAGGCATGAATGCACTAACGTACCAAGGTGGTAGGAACCAAATTAGTGGACCAACAACCATAAGGATACATGCTAGGCCTGCCGCTTTACGTGCGTTTTCACTGTCTTTTGCACATAGGTAACGGTAAGCGTTGATGCTGTTGTTCATTACACCGAACTGCTTCACGAAGATGAATACAACCCAAAGGATGAAGACGCTCATGTAGTTTAGGTTGTTACCTAACATGAAGTCACCGTCGAAGTTAGCAACGATGTTAGTTAAGCCGCCACCGTGGAAGTAAGCTGCTACCGCACAAGTGATTGTCACGGCCATGATTACAAGCATTTGCATGAAGTCAGAAGCAACAACCGCCCAAGAGCCGCCGGTTACTGCCATCAATACTAGAACCATACCCGTTACCACAATGGTAGCTTCCATTGGGATGTTGAATACCGCTGCTACAAAGATAGCTAGACCGTTTAGCCAGATACCTGCAGAGATAAGGCTGTCCGGCATACCTGCCCATGTGAAGAACTGTTCAGACGTTTTACCAAAGCGCTGACGAATAGCTTCGATCGCCGTTACCACACGAAGTTGGCGGAACTTTGGAGCGAAGTACATATAGTTCATGAAGTAGCCAAAAGCATTGGCTAAGAATAGGATTACAATAACGAAACCGTCATTGAATGCGCGTCCTGCGGCACCTGTAAACGTCCATGCTGAAAATTGTGTCATGAAGGCAGTTGCACCAACCATCCACCACAACATTTTGCCGCCCCCTCTGAAGTAATCACTTGTAGAGGTGGTGAACTTACGGAACATCCAACCAATCGCGATTAAAAAGAAGAAGTAGGCGAGAACAACAAAAGTATCAATAGTCATCTTTTCAGCCTTTTAAATATCATAATTAACTGGGCTTAGATTAACGCGTCCCAAGGTTTATTTGTACTACAATATGTCTTTAGTATGATCTAGGTCGCATTGATTTTTCGGCCTCTAACACGTGGTTGTATAAGCATTTGTTTTAATTGAATTTAAATGTGAGTGTATTTTGTTTGAGATCTAAAATAAATTGAGGGTTAAATGTTTATATGTATTACAATATAAACAAAAGCGCTTACTTTGCCGTATCTATAAGATTTTAATTATAACCGTAACAAATGTGCTACAAATTGGTGTGTTGTGCGACGACATTCACGTTAATTTGGAACCCTATACTGAAAATTTTTGTATTGAGATTTCAAGTGTAGCTCATTGTTTTCACTTCGCTATTTTCTGTTTATCTGCGGCCATGAAGCCTTTCTATGCTATTTATTCATCATAGAGGTGCGTATTTGGAATTTTTGTCACTGAGTGGGCGTTAAACTCGATGACGGGACACATTTTGCGGCGCACTTTGTCTATTGTGGCCATCAGTGCATGCGATGAGAGATGTTTGACGACGTATCGAAAAGGACCATTGCTGGGTAAGGGGCTGGATAAGAAACTGGATAGGCGATAGGGGGCACCAGTAACGCTTCGCTAGATGCATACTGACGTAGATTGAAAGCCTTACATTACTCGTTCTTGCCTGTCTTAGTCACGGATCTTTACGAGCCCATAGGGAGAAAGGCGATAGGGTATAGGGGAAACAGAACGTTGATTGAGCGTGTTTACGGTTAGTCAGCGCAATAAATGACAGATAACAAAAAGCCCCACCGAGGTGAGGCTTCATCACTCAATCTAAAACAGATTAAGCGTTAACGTGATCAACTGCGTCACGAACCAGCTTGCCTAGTTCTTCCCACTTACCTTCGTCGATAAGGTTAGTTGGAACCATCCAAGTACCGCCACACGCAAGTACAGAAGGGATCGATAGGTATTCATCAACATTCTTCAAGCTTACGCCACCAGTAGGCATAAATTTAACAGGGTAAACCGCTGTTAGTGCTTTAAGCATACCAGTGCCGCCAGAAGGCTCAGCAGGGAAGAACTTCAACGTGCGAAGGCCCATTTCCATTGCTTGCTCAACTAGGCTTGGGTTGTTAACACCCGGTACGATTGCAACACCCTTATCGATACAGTATTGAACAGTGCGCGGGTTGAAACCTGGGCTTACGATGAAATCAACGCCAGCTTCGATAGATGCATCAACTTGCTCGTTAGTCAGTACAGTACCTGAACCAATTAGCATGTCTGGGAATTCTTTACGCATGATGCGAATCGCTTCGATTGCACATTCTGTACGAAGCGTGATTTCTGCACATGGCATGCCGTTTTCAACAAGTGCTTTACCTAGAGGGATAGCGTCTTCAGCACGGTTGATAGCGATTACAGGAATTACTTTTAGGTTTGCTAGTTGTTCATTTAATGTAGTCATGAATTCTTTCTCACGTTAAATGTGGGCTTGCTTTCAACTAAGCAAACCCTTGATTAATAGTTAAAGTGCGTAATTATAGAGACAGATCAGGCGTCGCTTCTAGAGGAATGATAGCACCTGGATGCTGAATCACAGTCCCTGCCACAGTATGACCTGCTAACGCTGCATCACGTGCATTGCCACCGCTTAAGCGCTTAGCTAGGAAGCCCGCGCTGAACGAGTCGCCAGCCGCTGTAGTATCAACAATGTTGTCTACTGGGTTTGGAGCAACGTACTGAGCGCTTTGGCTTTCAACTACTAGGCAGTCTTTAGCACCACGTTTAATGATGATCTCTTTCACACCAGATTCAGACGTACGTGCAATACACTGTTCAATGCTTTCGTCGCCGTACAACTCTTGCTCGTCATCGAACGTCAGTAGAGCCGTGTCAGTGTACTTAAGCATCTTCAAGTACCAAGAAATCGCTTCTTGTTGACTTTCCCAAAGTTTTGGACGGAAGTTATTGTCGAAGAATACTTGGCCGCCTTGCGCTTTAAATTTGTCTAAGAAGTTGAATAGCTGCGTGCGTCCATTCTCTGTCAAGATAGCAAGCGTAATACCACTTAGGTAAACCGCATCAAAAGAGAATAACTTATCAAGTAGAGCAGGTGTGTCTTCCTGGTCAAACATGAATTTTGCTGCAGCATCATTACGCCAGTAGTGGAAACTGCGTTCACCAGTTTCATCGGTCTCGATGTAGTAAAGCCCTGGTTGTTTGTGATCAAGCTGAGCAATTAAGCTAGTGTCGATACCTTCCGCTTGCCACTTTTCTAACATGTCGGTACTGAATGGGTCAGTGCCTAGTGCTGTTACGTAGCTCGTGTTGATATCTTGCTCTTTTGTTAAGCGAGACAAGTAAAGTGCAGTATTTAGTGTATCGCCACCGAAACTTTGCTTAAGCCCGTCTTGTTTCTTTTGTAGCTCAACCATGCACTCGCCAATGACCGCGATGTTTAATGATTTCATATGCTTACCTTAGCAACTGAGGTTGCGCTAGTTATTATTTTAGGAAATCTTCACGCGCAGGGTTGAAGATATCAAGAAGGATGCTGTCTTGCTCTAGTGCAACGGCACCGTGCATCATGTGTTTACGAGCGAAGTAAGCATCACCTTCTTTAAGGACTTTCTTTTCGCCTTCAATCTCAGCTTCAAAGCTGCCACGAACTACGTAACCGATTTGGTCATGGATTTCGTGAGTATGAGGGTGGCCAATCGCGCCCTTATCAAAACATAGGTGTACTGCCATTAGATCGTCAGTGTAAGCAACGATTTTACGCTTAATGCCGCCACCAAGTTCTTCCCATGGGTTTTCATCTAGGATAAAGAAAGAGTTCATTGTGTATCTCCTAATCTGTTTAAATCTTTTAAGTGTTACTTAACTTGCATCCATCATAAGGGAATGAGCTCAATTGTAATACAATATATCTAAATTTGTGTGATATTGATCAAGCGATACTTCATATAGCGTAAATAAATCAACAACTTAATAAATGGCTGATATTTACCATTAGTCAGCTACATCAATGACTTATGACTAATAGTGTGACTCTACTCATCATTTGGCGACGAATATGTATAATTAAAGCTAATATTGTATTACTTTATATGGAGTTTGAAAATTTAATCAAAGTTTAAGCAGATAAACTCTTTATTGAGGGTGACAAAGAATATGACGACTAAACCAGTATTGTTGACTGAAGCTGAAATAGAGCAACTTCACCTTGAAGTGGGCCGTTCTAGCTTAATGGGCAAAACCATTGCAGCGAACGCGAAAGATCTAGAAGCATTCATGCGTTTACCTATTGATGTCCCAGGTCATGGTGAGGCTGGTGGTTACGAACATAACCGCCATAAGCAAAATTACACGTACATGAATCTAGCTGGTCGCATGTTCTTGATCACTAAAGAGCAAAAGTACGCTGACTTTGTTACAGAATTACTAGAAGAGTACGCAGACAAATACCTAACGTTTGATTACCACGTACAGAAAAACACTAACCCTACAGGTCGTTTGTTCCACCAAATCCTGAACGAACACTGCTGGTTAATGTTCTCAAGCTTAGCTTACTCTTGTGTTGCTTCAACCCTGACACAAGAACAACGCGACAATATTGAGTCTCGTATTTTCGAACCAATGCTAGAAATGTTCACAGTTAAATACGCACACGACTTCGACCGAATTCACAACCACGGTATTTGGGCTGTAGCCGCTGTCGGTATTTGTGGTCTTGCTCTTGGCAAGCGTGAGTACCTTGAAATGTCGGTGTACGGCATTGACCGTAACGACACTGGCGGCTTCCTAGCGCAAGTTTCTCAGCTGTTTGCACCGTCTGGCTACTACATGGAAGGTCCTTACTACCACCGTTATGCGATTCGTCCAACGTGTGTGTTCGCTGAAGTGATTCACCGTCATATGCCTGAAGTGGATATCTACAACTACAAAGGCGGCGTGATTGGTAACACAGTACAAGCGATGCTGGCGACGGCTTACCCGAACGGTGAGTTCCCGGCTCTGAATGATGCTTCTCGTACTATGGGTATTACAGACATGGGTGTTCAGGTTGCAGTAAGTGTTTACAGCAAGCATTACTCTTCTGAAAACGGCGTAGACCAAAACATTCTTGGTATGGCGAAGATTCAAGACGCAGTTTGGATGCATCCATGTGGTCTTGAGCTATCTAAAGCCTACGAAGCAGCGTCTGCTGAGAAAGAAATCGGCATGCCTTTCTGGCCAAGTGTTGAATTGAACGAAGGCCCTCAAGGTCACAACGGCGCGCAAGGCTTTATCCGTATGCAGGATAAGAAAGGCGACGTTTCTCAACTTGTTATGAACTACGGCCAACACGGCATGGGTCACGGTAACTTTGATACGCTGGGTATTTCTTTCTTCAACCGTGGTCAAGAAGTACTGCGTGAATACGGTTTCTGTCGTTGGGTGAACGTTGAGCCTAAATTCGGCGGCCGTTACCTAGACGAAAACAAATCTTACGCTCGTCAAACAATTGCACATAACGCAGTAACGATTGATGAAAAATGTCAGAACAACTTTGACGTTGAACGTGCAGATGCAGTACACGGCTTGCCACACTTCTTCAAAGTAGAAGACGAGCAAATCAATGGCATGAGCGCATTTGCTAACGATCATTACGAAGGTTTTGACATGCAACGCAGCGTGTTCATGCTAAACCTTGAAGAATTAGAATCTCCGCTACTATTAGATCTTTACCGTTTAGATTCTGAGAAAGGCGGTGAAGGTGAGCATCAGTACGACTACTCACACCAATATCAAGGTCAGATTGTTCGCACTAGCTTTGAATACCAAGCAAACAAAGAGCTGAACACGCTAGGTGAAGACTTCGGTTACCAACACCTATGGAACGTGGCAAGCGGTGAAGTGAAGGGCACAGCACTGGTAAGCTGGCTACAGAACAACACCTACTACACGTGGCTAGGTGCAACGTCTAACGACAATGCTGAAGTTATCTTTACTCGCACTGGCGCTAACGATCCAAGCTTCAACTTACGTTCTGAGCCTGCGTTCATTCTACGCAGCAAAGGTGAAACAACACTGTTTGCTTCTGTTGTTGAAACGCACGGTTACTTCAACGAAGAATTCGAGCAATCAGTTAATGCACGTGGTGTTGTGAAAGACATCAAAGTAGTGGCTCACACCAATATCGGTTCGGTAGTTGAGATCACCACAGAGAAATCAAACGTGACAGTGATGATCAGCAACCAACTTGGTGCGACTGACAGCACTGAACACAAAGTAGAGCTGAACGGCAAAGTATACAGCTGGACAGGCTTCTACTCAGTAGAAACAACTTTAAACCCAGAATTAGCAAGCAGAGCAGAGCAGGGGAAATAATAATGAGCTATCAACCACTTTTACTTAACTTTGATGAAGCAGCAGAGCTTCGTAAAGAACTTGGCAAGGATAGCCTTTTAGGTAACGCACTGACTCGCGACATTAAACAAACTGACGCTTACATGGCGGAAGTTGGCATTGAAGTACCTGGTCACGGTGAAGGCGGCGGTTACGAGCACAACCGTCACAAGCAAAACTACATCCATATGGATCTAGCGGGCCGTTTGTTCCTTATCACTGAGGAAACAAAGTACCGTGATTACATCGTTGATATGCTAACAGCGTACGCGACGGTGTACCCAACACTTGAAAGCAACGTAAGCCGTGACTCTAACCCTCCGGGTAAGCTGTTCCACCAAACGTTGAACGAGAACATGTGGATGCTTTACGCTTCTTGTGCGTACAGCTGTATTTACCACACCATTTCTGAAGAGCAAAAGCGTCTGATCGAAGACGATCTTCTTAAGCAAATGATCGAAATGTTCGTTGTGACTTACGCACACGACTTCGATATCGTACACAACCACGGCTTATGGGCTGTGGCAGCGGTAGGTATCTGTGGTTATGCGATCAACGATCAAGAGTCTGTAGATAAAGCACTTTACGGCCTGAAATTAGACAAAGTAAGCGGCGGTTTCTTAGCACAACTTGACCAACTGTTTTCGCCAGACGGCTACTACATGGAAGGTCCTTACTACCACCGTTTCTCGCTACGTCCAATCTACCTGTTCGCAGAAGCAATTGAACGTCGTCAGCCTGAAGTTGGTATCTATGAATTCAACGACTCAGTGATCAAGACAACGTCGTACTCTGTATTCAAAACAGCATTCCCAGACGGTACATTGCCAGCTCTGAACGATTCATCGAAGACAATCTCTATCAACGATGAAGGCGTTATCATGGCAACGTCTGTGTGTTACCACCGTTACGAGCAGACTGAAACTCTGCTTGGCATGGCTGATCACCAACAAAACGTTTGGGTTCATGCTTCGGGTAAAACACTGTCTGACGCGGTTGATGCAGCAGCCGACATCAAAGCATTTAACTGGGGTAGCCTGTTTGTAACGGACGGCCCTGAAGGCGAAAAAGGTGGCGTAAGCATCCTTCGTCACCGTGATGAGCAAGACGACGACACAATGGCGTTGATCTGGTTTGGTCAGCACGGCTCTGATCACCAGTATCACTCTGCGCTAGACCACGGTCACTACGATGGCTTACACCTAAGCGTATTCAACCGTGGCCACGAAGTACTGCACGATTACGGCTTCGGTCGTTGGGTAAACGTGGAGCCTAAGTTTGGCGGTCGTTACATCCCAGAGAACAAGTCTTACTGTAAGCAGACGGTTGCTCACAACACAGTAACGGTTGATCAGAAAACGCAGAACAACTTCAACACAGCACTGGCTGAGTCTAAGTTTGGTCAGAAGCACTTCTTCGTAGCAGACGACCAGTCTCTACAAGGCATGAGCGGCACCATTTCTGAGTACTACACTGGCGTAGACATGCAACGCAGCGTGATTCTTGCTGAACTTCCTGAGTTCGAAAAACCGCTAGTGATTGATGTGTACCGCATCGAAGCTGACGCTGAGCACCAGTACGACTTACCAGTTCACCACTCTGGCCAGATCATCCGTACTGACTTTGATTACAACATGGAAAAAACGCTTAAGCCGCTAGGTGAAGATAACGGTTACCAACATCTATGGAACGTTGCTTCAGGTAAAGTAAACGAAGAAGGTTCTCTAGTAAGCTGGCTACATGACAGCAGCTACTACAGCCTAGTAACCAGCGCGAATGCGGGCAGCGAAGTGATTTTTGCTCGCACTGGTGCTAACGATCCAGACTTCAACCTTAAGAGTGAGCCTGCGTTCATCTTACGTCAGTCTGGTCAAAACCACGTGTTTGCTTCTGTACTAGAAACGCATGGTTACTTTAACGAGTCTATCGAAGCTTCTGTAGGCGCTCGTGGTCTGGTTAAATCAGTATCTGTTGTGGGCCATAACAGTGTCGGGACTGTTGTTCGCATTCAGACTACTTCTGGTAACACTTACCACTACGGTATTTCAAACCAAGCTGAAGACACGCAGCAAGCAACTCACGCTGTTGAGTTCGCGGGTGAGACATACTCGTGGGAAGGATCATTTGCTCAACTGTAAATGATCAACACACATACCATTTAACGATGGTGTGTACTGATGTGGTGCTTTGCGGGAACGAAGCGTCACATTGAATTCAGTCGTGATTGCAAAATCGTTCGTTGATACCAACAACGACTGAATACATCGGGAATAAGTCAAACCGAGTAACTCATTGCGAGTTGCTCGGTTTTTTTATGTGTGTAAGAAACAGAATAGAACGTTTCAACAAACAAAAAGCCTACTCAGTGAGTAGGCTTTGATCTTAGCTAACCGTCTATTTGACGTTGTTTTTAGTATTTAGATAAGGGCTTTTCTTGCTTTCGCAGCCAGCCATTCGGAGAAGATGACCGTCACTAGAATCGCACAGAAAATCACCGTCACTTGAGGCCATGCCAGCATCGCCATCGACTCTTGCAGTTTTAAGCCGATACCGCCAGCGCCGACCAAGCCTAAAACTGTAGACTCACGAATATTGATATCCCAACGGAACAAGCTCGTGCCGATGAAACTTGGCATCACTTGCGGAAGAATACCGTAGTTCAATACCTGCAGCGGAGAAGCTCCAGTCGATTGGATTGCAGACATCTGTGTTGCATTCACTTCTTCAATCGCTTCATACATTAACTTCGCCACAAAACCAATTGAACGTAGCGCTATCGCAATGATACCGGCCAACAAGCCTGGGCCGATGATTGCTACCAATAACAATGCCCAAATTAACGAGTTAATTGAACGACTTGCCGCGATGATGAACAGCGCGATAGGTCTGATAAACGTCATGCTTGGCGTTGTATTACGTGCAGCTAAGAACGCGACTGGAAACGCTAGTACTATCCCCAACAGTGTGCCAAGTGTCGCGATGTTAATGGTGTCCCACAACGGACTCCAAAGAGACTCTAAGTAGCTCCATCTTGGTGGCCACATACGTGAAGAGATATCAGTAAATTGGTTGGGTGAGTCAGTCACAAAGTACCAAATCGTATCCTTGTTCATGACTTGCCATGCGAATACTGTCAAAGCAACAAAGCAAAGCCAGCCTAGCCAAAGCATGAGGCTCTGTTTACTGTCGTAACGCTGCCATTGGGTACGATTGATGGCGCTTGTCGGTGTTTCATTTAACGTGCTCATTGGTCGTTCCTTACTGCACATGCTTACGGATGATGGTTGATAGGTATTCACACAACATCACAATCACAATAATAATCAATAGAATAGCGGCCGCTGCGCTGTATTCGTAACGGTCCATTGCGGTGTTCAATGTAGCACCGATACCCCCTGCGCCAACAATGCCAATTACCGCTGACTCTCGGAAGTTGATGTCGAGTCGGTACATCGAAAGCCCGATAAAGCGTGGCATTACCTGCGCTTGAATCGCATAGTTCACTTGTTGTAACCAACTTGCGCCAGTTGCGCGCATTGCGGTGAGTGGTGCTGGGTCGATGGCTTCAATTTCATCGGCAAACAATTTCGCGAGAAAGCCGATGGTTGCGAAGGTCAGCGTGACAAAACCCGCAAACGTACCAAAGCCAAACAGAGCCACACACAGAATCGCAACGATGATCTCTTGTAAGCTACGAGCGATCGAAATAAACGCACGGCAGAATAGATAAACGGGAGTAGGGGCAAGGTTTTTGGCTGCGCCTAATCCGAATGGGATTGAAAGAAGGACACCCGCCACGGTTGATGTCAGGGTCATGGTTAAACTCTCAATCAAACCTTGTGAGATGTTGTTCCATCGGCCACCAAAATCTGGGTTCATGAAAGCCAAAATGAACTGCCAGCCGCGTTCGCTGCCTTCGTAAATTCGAGTCCAGTTGACGTGTACCGATTGAGTCGCAAGGTACAAGTAAACCGCGACAATGATGATTAAGCTCCAGCGTAACCATGGGCTAGAAATCAGTGGCGGCTTTGTCCACTGTGTCGGGTATTGTTTGGAATTCTGTTTTCCTGACTTTAAATGCTGCTGAACTTGATTTGGATATGGTTGAGTCATATTGTTGCCTCAGACAGGCGAGGACTTGTGATGATGAGGTCATCGGCCTCTTCTTCTGCTTGTTGACTCCAGTCTTCTTCACCGTAGATTTGCGTTAAAACATATTCAGTGAGCAGGTTTGGTTTGTCATCAAATACGACACAACCTGCATTTAAGCCGACAACACGGTCAACAAACTGCTTTGCTAATTGAACATCGTGAATATTGATGATGGCAGGGAGCTGTTGCTCTGAACAAATCTCACTGATCAGTCGCATGATTTGGCGCGCTGTACGTGGATCAAGTGCGGCCGTTGGTTCATCAATCAACAGTAATTTCGGTTTCTGAGCAAGTGCACGTGCAATACCAACACGTTGACGCTGACCACTCGACAGAGCATCGGCCCTTTTATTGGCGTGTTCTAACAATCCAACACGGTCGAGTAGCGCATAAGCGGCTTGGATATCCGATTCAGGGAAACGGCGAGTAAAGCTTTGCCAGAAATTCACGTAACCCAAACGTCCTGAAAGTACGTTTTCCATCACCGTCAAACGCTCAATCAGCGCGTACTCTTGGAAAATCATCCCGATTTCACGGCGTGATTGTCTCAGTTGTCGCTTAGACAGCGTTTCTAGATTGGTATTGGAAAAGATCACTTCGCCGCTGGTGGGTTCGGTGAGCCGATTAATACAACGGATAAGCGTTGATTTACCCGCACCAGATGGACCAATTAAACCAACCACTTCACCGGCATTGACCGACAAGCTAACGTTGGTAAGGGCTTTATCAGAACTGGAGTAGTGCTTGGTAAGCCCTTTAAGGGTAAGAGTAGACATAGAATTCCTATAAGAGCGGTGTACTAAGAGTTCGCCTGAGACAGGCATGGAAAGTAAACCGGAAAGAGTGGTGAATAACTGCAGGCGATTACACCTGCAGTTAGTTTTATCGGTGTGTGATTGGCTTTTTAGTTCGGTTGAACTTAGCTACACGTGTAAGAGACTTTGTTTGCCGTATCGATAGTGCGGATCACTTCCCAGTGCTCTTTGTAAGTAATAGGAACGAACTGCGCTTCGCCGTTACGTTCAAATTCTTCTTGAAGCTTTGTGCCTTCCCAATCGAAAGTGAAGAACGCTTTTTGAATCTTCTCTTGCAGCTCTGGCGTCAGGTTGTGCGCTGTGCCGTAAGCGGTAGTCGGGAAGGTTTGAGATTTGTAGATGCTCTTGATTTGGTCTTCTTTCACAACATCGCGTGAAAGCATGCGGTTCAATACTGAGTTAGCAACTGCTGCAGCATCGTAATCTTTGTGCGCCACACCCAAAATAGAGTTGTCGTGTGCGCCAGAGAATGCTGGTTTGAAATCTCGGTCAGGTTGAAGTTGGTATTCAGCGTCCAAAATCGCAGAAGGTGCTTTGAAGCCAGAGTTAGACGTTTGTGATGTGAACGCTAGGTTCTTATCTTTTAGGTCTTCCACTTTCTCAATGCCAGAACCAGGGTAAGTGATGATTTCCATTTCGTAACCGAAAGAGCCATCTTCTGCAGCCATCATTGTGAATGGGGCAAAGCCTGCACAGTTAACCGCCAGTGGTGTAGAACCTGTGTTGAAACCTGCGATATGTAGGCGACCTGAACGCATTGCTTCAATTTGAGCAGCGTTATTTTGAACAGGGAAGAAACGAATCGTCTTTTCCGTTGTTTTTTCAAGGTGGCTCAAAAACTCGCTCCACACATCAGCGTATACTGCAGGATCTTCAACTGGCGTATAAGCAAAAATTAGCGTGTTTGGGTCAACCCATTGTGATTCATCTTGAGGAACATCAGCAACCAAGTTGCCAGAGCGATCTTCGTATCGTGTATCCATTGCTAATGCAGAACCAGAAAAAATCAGCGCAGCAGTAATAGCGCTCTTAAGCGTGAGATTTGTTTTTGTCGGTTTCATTATGTCAGTCCAATTGAGTGATTTGTTGGAAGGAAGTATAGGAATCGAGGATGACAGAACCGATGCCTTTTGATGACGGATTTATGAATGGTGTAACATAATGTTTCTAGCGGTATGGAGTTAGATGCTTTATAAGTGTTTGATTCATTGAGTAAATTAATAGGGCACGACTCGTTGCTAATTTACTCAATTGGCGCTAGGTTGAAATCCTGTTATAGTGATCCTTAAATAATACATAAACATAACATATAAAATAAGTGAACTTATGGTTAGCACTTTTAATTCAATCTCGGGCTCGAAGCGCAGCCTGCACGTGCAAGTAGCGCGTGAAATCGCTCGTGGAATCTTGTCTGGTGAACTGCCACAAGGTTCTATTATTCCTGGTGAAATGGCGCTGTGTGAACAGTTTGGTATCAGCCGTACGGCACTTCGTGAAGCCGTTAAACTACTGACTTCTAAAGGTCTGTTAGAGTCCCGCCCGAAAATCGGTACTCGTGTAGTAGATCGCGCATACTGGAACTTTCTTGATCCTCAACTGATTGAATGGATGGATGGTCTAACCGACATAGACCAATTCTGTTCTCAGTTTTTAGGCCTTCGCCGTGCGATTGAACCTGAAGCGTGTGCATTAGCTGCAAAATTTGCGACTGCTGAGCAACGTATCGAGCTTTCAGAGATCTTCCAGAAGATGGTTGAAGTGGATGACGCAGAAGTGTTTGACCAAGAACGTTGGACAGACATCGATATTCGTTTCCATAGCTTGATCTTTAATGCGACAGGTAACGATTTCTACCTGCCATTCGGCAATATTCTGACTACCATGTTCGTTAACTTCATCGTGCACTCTTCTGAAGAGGGCAGCACATGTATCAATGAACACCGTAGAATCTATGAAGCGATTATGGCTGGCGACAGTGAAAAAGCTCGTACAATGTCAGCCGCTCACTTGCAAGACGCTAACCACCGTTTAGCCACTGCAAGCTAAACACGGTTTTCAACTTCATTTGAACCAATCAAAAAGGTATGCCAAGTGCATGCTTTTTTGTTTTTAGAAAGCGTGTTGCACCATGTGTGGCACTGTTTTGGTTCATCCTCGCTTAACTCCTTCTTAAGCCAGTTCCTTCTTGTATACGCCTAGCGGTCGTTCTCTTTACCATCATAATAAAAATAATATTACGCTCGATATTCGTTTTTAGACACTCTCGACCCTCAAATAATTATGCGTCATCCATGATTTTTCATTTTTGTATATTTTGAATCTACCATCGTTTGAACTGGATATGCCTCTTCTATATTGATTAATTTAAGTAGAATTCTAATGAAATTATCCACTCTCAATAGATAAAAAACGCTGGTTTATTGTGTGATAAATGAGGGTGATTTAGCTCTGATTTGGCTTTTATTATTTTTGAGGATTTTATATTTATATGTGTTTGGTTGTATTTGTTAATAAGTGTGCAAAGTCTCACTTTCTCATAAGTCTTTGATTTTAATGGGTGTGATGTTCTTTGGCCTTGTTTTTTGAGTTTTTACCTCAAACACCAGTAATTGCCTTGATGGATTGGCCATATTCCATCCTATGTCATATATATAATTAACTTAATCAATCAAAATAAGATCGCCATCACTTATTTGGATTATTGTACTACAAATAAAGTTTGAGATTTCCTATAGTCATCGTAACAAAATACAACGGACAAAGGATACACGATGGAACTCAACACGATTATTGTCGGCATTTATTTCCTATTCTTGATTGCGATAGGTTGGATGTTTAGAACATTTACAAGTACCACCAGTGACTACTTCCGCGGGGGCGGTAACATGTTGTGGTGGATGGTTGGTGCAACCGCCTTTATGACCCAGTTTAGTGCATGGACATTCACCGGTGCGGCAGGTAAAGCGTATAACGATGGTTTTGCAGTAGCGGTCATCTTCGTAGCCAACGCATTTGGTTACTTCATGAACTTCGCATATTTTGCTCCAAAGTTCCGTCAACTACGTGTAGTAACGGTAATCGAAGCAATTCGTATGCGTTTCGGTGCGACTAACGAACAAGTGTTCACTTGGTCTTCAATGCCAAACAGTGTTGTTTCTGCCGGTGTATGGTTAAACGCACTAGCAATCATCGCTTCTGGTATCTTCGGTTTCGACATGACAGCAACTATCTGGATTACCGGTTTGGTTGTATTGGCAATGTCTGTAACGGGTGGTTCATGGGCGGTAATTGCATCTGACTTTATGCAGATGGTTATCATCATGGCAGTAACCGTGACATGTGCTGTTGTTGCTGTTGTTCAAGGTGGCGGTGTTGGTGAAATCGTGAATAACTTCCCTGTAGCGGAAGGCGGTTCTTTCCTTTCTGGTAACAACATTAACTACTTAAGCATCTTCAGCATTTGGGCATTCTTCATCTTCGTGAAGCAGTTCTCTATTACTAACAACATGCTTAACTCTTACCGTTACCTAGCGGCTAAAGACTCAAAGAACGCGAAGAAAGCAGCGCTACTAGCGTGTGTGCTAATGCTTTGTGGTGTATTTATCTGGTTCATGCCTTCTTGGTACATTGCAGGTCAAGGTGTCGACCTAGCAGCAGCTTACCCAGAAGCAGGTAAGAAAGCGGGTGACTTTGCCTACCTATACTTCGTACAAGAGTACATGCCAGCAGGTATGGTTGGCCTTCTAGTTGCGGCGATGTTTGCAGCGACAATGTCTTCAATGGATTCTGGTCTAAACCGTAACTCGGGTATCTTTGTTAAGAACTTCTATGAACCAATCGTTCGTAAAGGTACGGCTAGCGAAAAAGAACTAGTAACGGTTTCTAAGATTACTTCTGCCGTGTTTGGTATTGCTATCATCCTTATTGCACAGTTCATCAACTCGCTTAAAGGTTTGAGCCTGTTCGATACCATGATGTATGTAGGCGCACTGATCGGCTTCCCAATGACAATTCCTGCATTCCTTGGCTTCTTTATTAAGAAGACTCCGGACTGGGCTGGTTGGGGTACGCTAGTGGTTGGTGGTTTTGTTTCTTACTACGTGGGTTTCGTTGTTAACGCTGAAATGGTGTCTTCAATCTTCGGTCTAGAAGAGCTAACAAGCCGTGAATGGTCTGATGTTAAGGTTGCTATCGGTCTGATTGCTCACATTACGCTGACAGGTGGTTTCTTCATCCTATCAACTCTGTTCTACAAGCCATTAACTGAGAAGCGTCAAGCAGACGTTGATAAGTTCTTCGGTAACCTGTCTACTCCATTAGTTGCGGAGTCAGCAGAACAGAAAGTACTGGATAACAAACAGCGTGAAATGCTTGGTAAACTGATTGCGGTAGCGGGTGTCGGTATCATGCTAATGGCTCTACTCACTAACCCAATGTGGGGACGTCTAGTCTTCATACTTTGTGGTGTGATTGTTGGTGGTGTTGGTGTGCTATTGGTTAAAGCGGTCGATGACGGCGGCAAGCAAGCGAAAGCAGTAACTGAAAGCTAATACATAGAAAACGATTATAATAGAATGCGACGACTCGAAAGGGCGTCGCATTTTTTTGCTCTGCGAAACGGAAAAACGGTCAGGTGGAAGATATCTGACCTAAATCACGAAAACTGTACAAAATGGTTCAATCGAACCGAAATAGATTTAATTGTCCTACAATAAGACGTATATTATTGCTAATTCCTTTCAATCAACTTGAAAAATAAGTGAGTTAGAATGAGCGACCAAAAATCTCTTGATGCAATCAGGAAGATGAAGCTGGAGAATGATACTTCAGCAGGTAATCTTGTAGACCTACTCCCTATCGAAGTACAGAAACGTGACTTCGACCTATCATTCCTAGACAACTTGAGCGAAGCACGTCCACGTCTTCTTGTTCAAGCAGATCAGTTAGAAGAATTCAAAGCGAAAGTGAAAGCTGATGAAGCTCACTGCATGTTTGATGATTTCTACAATAACTCGACAGTTAAGTTCCTTGAGACTGCTCCTTTCGAAGAGCCTAAAGCGTACCCAGCTGACACGGTAGGCAAAGCTTCTCTATGGCGTCCTTACTGGCGTCAAATGTACGTTGATTGCCAAATGGCACTAAACGCGACACGTAACCTAGCAATTGCTGGTGTTGTGAAAGAAGACGAAGCGCTAATTGCTAAAGCAAAAGCTTGGACTCTAAAACTGTCTACGTACGATCCAGAAGGCGTGACTTCTCGTGGCTATAACGATGAAGCGGCTTTCCGTGTTATCGCGGCTATGGCTTGGGGTTACGACTGGCTACACGGCTACTTCACAGATGAAGAACGTCAGCAAGTTCAAGATGCTTTGATTGAGCGTCTAGACGAAATCATGCACCACCTGAAAGTGACGGTTGATCTATTGAACAACCCACTGAACAGCCACGGTGTTCGTTCTATCTCTTCTGCTATCATCCCAACGTGTATCGCGCTTTACCACGATCACCCGAAAGCAGGCGAGTACATTGCATACGCACTAGAATACTACGCAGTACACTACCCACCATGGGGCGGTGTAGACGGCGGTTGGGCTGAAGGTCCTGACTACTGGAACACGCAAACTGCATTCCTAGGCGAAGCATTCGACCTATTGAAAGCATACTGTGGCGTAGACATGTTCAACAAAACATTCTACGAAAACACAGGTGATTTCCCGCTTTACTGCATGCCTGTTCACTCTAAGCGCGCGAGCTTCTGTGACCAGTCTTCAATCGGTGATTTCCCAGGTCTAAAACTGGCTTACAACATCAAGCATTACGCAGGTGTTAACCAGAAGCCTGAGTATGTTTGGTACTACAACCAACTGAAAGGCCGTGATACTGAAGCACACACCAAATTCTACAACTTCGGTTGGTGGGACTTCGGTTACGATGATCTTCGCTTTAACTTCCTTTGGGATGCACCTGAAGAGAAAGCACCATCGAATGACCCACTGTTGAAAGTATTCCCAATCACGGGTTGGGCTGCATTCCACAACAAGATGACTGAGCGTGATAACCATATTCACATGGTATTCAAATGTTCTCCGTTTGGCTCAATCAGCCACTCTCACGGTGACCAAAACGCATTCACGTTGCATGCATTCGGTGAAACGCTAGCGTCAATCACTGGCTATTACGGTGGTTTCGGTGTTGATATGCACACTAAATGGCGTCGTCAAACGTTCTCTAAGAACCTTCCACTATTTGGCGGTAAAGGTCAGTACGGCGAGAACAAGAACACGGGCTACGAAAACCACCAAGATCGCTTCTGTATCGAAGCGGGCGGCAACATCTCTGATTTCGACACTGAATCTGATGTGAAGATGGTTGAGGGTGATGCAACGGCATCTTACAAGTACTTCGTTCCTGAAATTGAATCTTACAAGCGTAAGGTCTGGTTTGTTCAAGGTAAAGTATTCGTAATGCAAGACAAGGCAACGCTTTCTGAAGAGAAAGACATGACTTGGCTAATGCACACAACTTTCGCAAACGACGTGGCAGACAAGTCTTTCACTATCCGTGGCGAAGTTGCGCACCTAGACGTAAACTTCATCAACGAGTCTGCTGATAACATCACGTCAGTTAAGAACGTTGAAGGTTTTGGCGAAGTTGACCCATACGAGTTCAAAGATCTTGAAATCCACCGTCACGTTGAAGTGGAATTCAAGCCATCAAAAGAGCACAACATCCTTACGCTTCTTGTTCCTAATAAGAACGAAGGCGAGCAAGTTGAAGTGTCTCACAAGCTTGAAGGCAACACGCTAATGCTAAATGTTGATGGTGAAACGGTTTCAATCGAACTGTAATTCGCTGAAGCAACAGAAGCTAGATACTAAAAACTCCGAGTGAAAGCTCGGAGTTTTTTTGTTTGCACAGAACAGGCAGTAGCCTACGAGGTGGGAAGAGGTTGCGTTGGTTAGTTAGAGGCTAAGTAGCAAGAGTGCCAGGCTTAGTAAGTGGCGACAAAACTTGGTTTAAAACCCGTGTTCAGTAAACCTTACTAAGGCTAGGGCAGTGACTGTCTTCCAATAATTTGTCAACTACTGACAGTGGGCAGCCTTAATCTTGTCTGAAAAAAGGGACGGCAGGTTAATAATCGTTATTGGAGTGGCTTATTCTCATTAATCGTATGACATTTAGAGTGCATTATTTCATCAATAGGTTATTTTTTGATTGGGATATCGCTCTTGTAAGTACAAAGCGTGACCATATTTTCTCGTAAAGTGAATCCCCGTCACAACTTGCGTCTAAGCATTGAAGGATTACCCTAAAACTATTGCGTAACGGAAAAGACGTCGTTATTATAATGACCATATAATCATACAATACTATATTTGGAGTTTGAACATGACTAAACCTGTAATCGGTTTCATTGGCCTAGGTCTTATGGGCGGCAACATGGTTGAAAACCTACAAAAGCGCGGCTACCACGTAAACGTAATGGATCTAAGCGCTGAAGCTGTTGCTCGCGTTACAGATCGCGGCAATGCGACTGCATTCACTTCTGCTAAAGAACTAGCTGCTGCAAGTGACATCGTTCAGTTTTGTCTTACAACTTCAGCTGTTGTTGAAAAAATCGTTTACGGCGAAGACGGCGTTCTAGCTGGCATCAAAGAAGGCGCAGTATTAGTAGACTTCGGTACTTCTATCCCTGCTTCTACTAAGAAAATCGGCGCAGCTCTAGCTGAAAAAGGCGCGGGCATGATCGACGCACCTCTAGGCCGTACTCCTGCACACGCTAAAGATGGTCTTCTGAACATCATGGCTGCTGGCGACATGGAAACTTTCAACAAAGTTAAACCTGTTCTTGAAGAGCAAGGCGAAAACGTATTCCACCTAGGTGCTCTAGGTTCTGGTCACGTTACTAAGCTTGTAAACAACTTCATGGGTATGACGACTGTTGCGACTATGTCTCAAGCTTTCGCTGTTGCTCAACGCGCTGGTGTTGATGGCCAACAACTGTTTGACATCATGTCTGCAGGTCCATCTAACTCACCATTCATGCAATTCTGTAAGTTCTACGCAGTAGACGGCGAAGAGAAGCTAGGTTTCTCTGTTGCTAACGCTAACAAAGATCTTGGTTACTTCCTTGCTCTTTGTGAAGAGCTAGGTACTGAGTCTCTAATTGCTCAAGGTACTGCAACTAGCCTACAAGCTGCTGTTGACGCAGGAATGGGTAACAACGACGTACCAGTAATCTTCGACTACTTCGCTAAACTAGAGAAGTAATCGACGTACGACCTCGCTAGGGTATTGCCTGTCTTTTTAGGCGGCGAGACCTCAGCGAGGTTCGTTTTTATCTGCCATACCCAACCCTTTGTTCCCTCGTTAAACTCTTCTACTTCTACTTCCTCAGCTACACCTACTCAAAACTCTGTTCAACTTTGTTACTGCCTCAATTCCTATTTTTGTTTCTATATCTATATCTATATCTATTTGTAAATTCAAAGCCTTCTAGCACCAACTCACTCACTTTTCCTCGCAAGCTTAAACCAGTGCACTTAACTGATTGTTGGCGATGGCTTAACACCGCTCGTATATCGGGTCTGAAAAGAAAGTAAAAAAAACCCACACAGCTGGTGACTGTATGGGCATGTTCGGACGAGCCGTCTGGAAAAACAAATGATCAATAGAAAGTGAAAAAACGAATAACGAGATCCCCCGACAGTTTCTACGTTAAACGAGTTCAATGACCTTAAAGCGGCTGCTTCAATTATCACTTTGAACTGAACAAAAGCATCCAGAAAGAACTTAAGTTATGATTCAAATACACCATAACTTAAGGCTTATTGTATTACAAATAAATTTTAAGATTGAATGCCTTGAGTGAATGGTTGGTTAGTGAAAATGTGACCTAAGGCTCACTTTCCTAGTCAGGTGACCGAAAGTGATATGAATAATTTGAGTGGAGGCATTATCGGCGAAGTTGTGAGGTAATCATCTGAAAGTTGATCATTTTTAATTGGTTAATTATTCCTTTCTAATCATGTTAAAAGTTCAAACTCATAAATGATACCTATGTCACAGGGTGATTTTAACCAGTTTTGATATGTCAAGATTGCTCACAGAAAGTGCAGTAAATTAAACATACAATATTAATTAAATTGATGGTTGTGACGATGGAACGGCATGAACAAGTTTTGCTTCCCGTATCTTCGAATATCTAAAAAATGACCATTTCATTCGGATAAAAATAATAGACATAGGTTGATATGGATTATGAGTTTTATGAATTCAAAATTGTCTCTAGGGTTTAAAGGAAAATTGATTTTAATGGTGGCGATCGTCAGTTCCAGTGCCTTGGCATTTACGAACTGGTTCACGCTTAACTTGGCGACTGATCAAGTAAACCAAACGATTTATAACGAGATTGATCACTCGTTAACGATAGAAATTAATCAGATTGAAAGCACCGTCCAGCGCACCATCGATACGGTCAATTCCGTTGCACAAGAGTTCATGAAATCCCCATACCAAGTACCAAACGAAGCGCTGATGCATTTTGCCGCTAAGCTCGGTGGTATTGACAAGATTGTAGTGGGTTTTGATGATGGTCGTTCTTACACTTCTCGTCCTTCAGAGTCTTTCCCAAACGGTGTTGGAATCAAAGAAAAATACAACCCAACGACTCGTCCTTGGTATCAACAAGCGAAATTGAAATCAGGTTTATCTTTTAGTGATCTGTTTTTCACCAAGAGTACTCAAGTACCTATGATTGGTGTGACTTACACCTATCAAGATCGCGTCATCATGGCAGACATTCGATTTGATGATTTGGAAACTCAGCTCAAACAGCTAGATAGCATCTACGAAGCCAAAGGTATCATCGTGGATGAGAGAGGGATGGTAATTGCATCCACAATAGAAAACGTGCTTCCACAGAGCAATATATCTTCTGCTGACGCCTTAATGAAACTCAATGAAGCTATTGAACTACCTGACCAATTCATTGAAGGTATGATTGATGGTAATCAGCGAATCTTGATGGCTAAGAAGGTCGATATTGGCAGCCAGAAAGAATGGTACATGATATCTAGTATCGATCCTGAACTCGCGCTCAATCAGTTGAATGGCGTGATGTCGAGTGCGCGTATCCTTATCGTGGCATGTGTGCTTGGCTCGGTGATATTGATGATTTTACTGCTGAATCGCTTCTACCGCCCAATCGTGTCACTGAGAAAAATCGTCCACGATCTATCTCAAGGTAACGGAGACCTGACTCAAAGGCTTGTTGAGAAGGGGAATGATGACTTAGGGCATATCGCCAAAGACATCAACTTGTTCATCATTGGTCTGCAAGAGATGGTTAAGGACGTCAAATTTAAGAACTCGGATCTCGATACTAAGGTACTGAGTATTCGTGAAGGTTGTAAAGAAACCAGCGATGTACTGAAAGTTCACACTGATGAAACGGTTCAAGTGGTCTCTGCAATTAACGGCTTATCTGAAGCATCAAACGAAGTCGAGAAGAGTTCTCAGTCGGCGGCAGAAGCAGCAAGAGAGGCCGCTGTGTTTAGTGATGAGACGAAACAAATTAACACCGTGACGGAAACCTATATCAGTGATCTTGAGAAGCAAGTCTGCACCACCTCTGATGATATTCGCTCAATGGCGAATGAAACGCAGAGCATCCAGTCTATCGTGTCTGTGATTGGAGGAATTGCGGAACAAACTAATTTGCTGGCATTGAATGCGTCAATTGAAGCGGCGAGAGCGGGTGAGCATGGCCGAGGTTTCGCGGTGGTTGCTGATGAAGTCCGTGCGTTAGCCAACCGAACTCAAATCAGTACTTCTGAAATTGATGAAGCGCTGTCTGGCTTGCAGTCTAAATCAGATGGTTTGGTTAAATCGATTGAGTTGACCAAAAGTAACTGTGAAATGACGCGTGCCCAAGTGGTTCAAGCGGTAAATATGTTGGCCAAGCTAACGGAACAGATGGAAACGGTAAGTCGTTTTAATAACGATATTTCGGGTTCGTCTGTTGAGCAGAACGCCCTTATTCAGAGCATTGCTAAGAACATGCATAAGATTGAAAGCTTTGTTGAGGAGCTTAATAAGCTAAGCCAAGATCAGTTGATTGAATCAGCAGAAATCAAAACACTTAACGGCAGCGTTAGTGACTTGATGAGCAGCTTTAAGGTTTAACTTTTCTAATATTTATATTTAAAAATCAACATACTAAGTTTAGTTGTTGATCTGAGAGCCACTCAATAGCTTGCGAGTTTAGAGTGGCCTTTCTGCGTTTTTCTTGAGTCTAACTCTACGCAATACTCATTCATCCCACTTCATTTGCCGCATCTCACATTCTGATAAATATATAATTGACATAAAATAGTACAAATATACATTGTCACTCTATTCTTATGGATAAGTGAGATAAATGTGAATAAGCCAATCTTCGTCGTAGTACTCGCTTCGCTTACGTATGGCTGCGGTGGAAGCAGCTCCAGTGACAGCAGTGATCCTTCCGATACCAATAACCCAGGAATGCCCGCTGGTGTTGTTGCTCCCTATGATATTACCAAGTATCAAAACATCCTTTCCAGCTCAGATCTTCAGGTCTCTGATCCTAATGGAGAGGAGGGCAATAAAACCTCTGAAGTCAAAGATGGTAACTTCGATGGTTATGTCAGTGATTATTTTTATGCTGATGAAGAGACGGAAAATCTTATCTTCAAAATGACGAACTACAAGATGCGTTCTGAGGTTCGTGAGGGAGAAAACTTCGATATCAATGAAACGGGTGTAAGACGAAGCTTGTATGCGGAAATAAGCTTACCTGATATCGAGCATGCAATGGCGAGTTCACCTGCCGACCATGATGAAGTGACGTTGCTGCAGATACACAATAAGGGGACTGATGAGAGTGGTACGGGTTATATCCCTCATCCGCTATTGCGTGTGGTTTGGGAGCAAGAACGAGATGGCCTCACAGGTCACTACTGGGCAGTCATGAAAAACAATGCCATTGATTGTAGCAGCGCTGCTGACTCTTCGGATTGTTATGCCACGTCATACAATCGCTACGATTTAGGTGAGGCGGAATTGGACAGTTTTACCAAATTTGATCTTTCTGTTTATGAGAACACACTGTCGCTCAAAGTGAATGATGAAGTAAAAGTGAATCAAGACATCGCTTACTGGCAGCATTTATTGAGCTACTTCAAAGCGGGTATCTATAACCAATTTGAGAATGGTGAAGCGATTGCTTACTATCAGGCGTTGAGATACACCACGACTCAAATCGATGGATCAAACGATTGGGACATTAATGATTGGAAGCTGACTATTCCACCGAGTAAGAATGATTGGTATGGAAGCGGTGGTGACAGTGCTGCTGAGTTAGAACCAGAACGTTGTGAATCGAGTAAAGATCTTCTTTCAAATGACAGCGATGTGTACGACAGTGATATTGATCTTTCTTACTTCAATACTGATGAAGGAAGAATGCACTTTAGAGCGGATATGGGATACGGCACCTCTACCCAAAACTCTAGCTATATTCGCTCTGAGCTCAGGGAGTTGTATCAAAGCAGTGTTCAGCCAGATTGCAGCACCAGTGATGAAGATACCAGTTGGTATTTGGACGACACCAGAACCAACACAACCAGTCACGAGTTAACGGCAAGCTTGCGAATTGAAGATTACCCGAACATCAACGGCCAAGACCCAAAAGTAGTGCTCGGTCAGATCCATGGCTGGAAGATCAATCAAGCATTGGTCAAATTGCTTTGGGAAGGTGAGGGTAAGCCGGTACGAGTGATACTGAATGACGATTTTGAACGCAACAACCAAGACTGTAATCATTGTGACCCGTTCAGTGTCGAGTTAGGGACTTATTCGGCAAGTGAAGAGTGGCGATATACGATTCGTGCCAATCAAGACGGTATCTACTTGGCGACTCATGATTTAGATGGAACCAACACCGTTTCTCATTTAATCCCTTGGGGACAAGATTACACAGATAAAGATGGGGACACGGTTTCGTTAACATCAGATTGGACATCGACAGACATCGCTTTCTATTTCAAAGCAGGCATCTATCCACAATTTAAGCCTGATAGCGACTATGCGGGTGAAGTGTTTGATGTGAGCTTTAGTTCTCTTAGAGCTGAACACTATTTGAATTAGCTAACGTTTGAGTAACAACAATGACTGCTTTAAAGACCATATTGATTCCTAACAATGTGGTCTTTTTTTAACTGCTGCGACACTGTTAAATGAGATGTTCTGAACGATAAATGCTCTGCTCGAGTGATGCACATTCTCACCATTACCGCTCGGATTTTTCGCCCTTGATAGCCCATTTCGCATTCTAAATTTTCATATGTTGTCTTTTATCAATAGGAAGTGTGATCCAGTTAAAGTATGGAAAAAGCGAAAAGTGTTCCCAGTCTCATTTATTCAACGAAGTGTTTTATTTGTATTATAAGATTACGTAATATTTTTGTGTTATCGCAAATACTGAGAGAGAAAACGCCTTATAGCTCGTGTTTGCCAATTTATCTTTCACTTACGAACGCTGTCTTTGTATTATAATAATGGATTAGATATGAAACAAATTACTCTAAAAACCTTACTCGCTTCTTCTATTTTACTTGCAGTTGGTTGTGCGAGCACGAGCACACCGACTGTTGATTTCCCAAATAACAAAGAAACTGGTGAAGCGCTTCTGACGCCAGTTGCTGTTGCCGCTAGTAGCCATGATGGTAACGGACCTGATCGTCTCATTGACCAAGACCTAACTACACGTTGGTCATCTGCGGGTGACGGTGAGTGGGCAACACTAGACTATGGTTCAGTACAAGAATTTGATGCGGTTCAAGCATCTTTCAGCAAAGGTAACGAGCGCCAGTCTAAATTTGATATTCAAGTAAGTGTCGATGGCGAAAACTGGACAACCGTACTTGAAAACCAACTGAGCTCAGGTAAAGCGATCGGCCTAGAGCGTTTCCAATTCGAGCCAGCAGTGCAAGCGCGCTACGTAAGATACGTTGGTCACGGTAACACCAAAAATGGTTGGAACAGTGTGACAGGGTTAGCTGCGGTTAACTGTAACATTAACGCTTGTCCCGCTAGCCATATCATTACTTCAGACGTAGTAGCTGCAGAAGCGGCAATGATCGCTGAAATGAAAGCAGTGGAAAAAGCACGTAAAGATGCGCGCAAAGATCTTCGTTCAGGTAACTTTGGTGTAGCAGCGGTTTACCCTTGTGAGACCTCAGTTGAATGTGACACACGCAGTGCACTGCCAGTTCCGACAGGCCTGCCAGCGACACCAGTTGCAGGTAACGCGCCAAGCGAAAACTTTGACATGACGCATTGGTACCTATCTCAACCATTCGACCATGACAAAAACGGTAAGCCTGATGATGTTTCTGAGTGGAACCTTGCAAACGGTTACCAACACCCAGAGATCTTCTACACAGCTGACGATGGTGGTCTAGTCTTCAAGTCTTACGTGAAAGGTGTTCGTACCTCTAAAAATACTAAGTATGCGCGTACAGAGCTTCGCGAAATGATGCGCCGTGGTGACCAGTCTATTAGCACTAAAGGTGTTAACAAGAACAACTGGGTATTCTCAAGCGCACCTGAGTCTGACTTAGAAGCTGCTGCTGGTATTGATGGCGTTTTAGAAGCAACGTTGAAAATCGATCACGCAACAACAACAGGTAATGCGAACGAAGTAGGCCGCTTTATCATTGGTCAGATTCACGATCAAAACGATGAACCAATTCGTTTGTACTACCGTAAACTGCCAAACCAAGCAACGGGTGCGGTTTACTTCGCACACGAAAGCCAAGATGCAACTAAAGAGGACTTCTACCCTCTAGTGGGCGACATGACGGCTGAAGTGGGTGACGATGGTATCGCACTTGGCGAAGTGTTCAGCTACCGTATTGACGTTAAAGGCAACACGATGACTGTAACGTTAATGCGTGAAGGCAAAGACGACGTTGTACAAGTGGTTGATATGAGCAACAGCGGTTACGACGTAGGCGGCAAGTACATGTACTTCAAAGCAGGTGTTTACAACCAAAACATCAGCGGCGACCTAGACGATTACTCACAAGCGACTTTCTACCAGCTAGACGTATCGCACGATCAATACCAAAAGTAATCTGATCGAATAACACTTAATATTTAAGTTATCGCAATAGCCTCCAGCCTCAGGGTTCGGAGGCTTTTTTGCCTCCTGTTGTTTGGGCTTAAGCGTATGATTTAATTGAGTCGGAGAAGGGTAGTTATCAGTTACACATAGTTTAAGACAATATCATTAAGCTCATTCAGTATTAACTGTAGTCATTATCAGTTTCAGTTACTATCCTCTCGCCAATCGCCAATCGCC